>CANNPG010000020.1:0-12426 GCA_947507375.1 uncultured Collinsella sp.
CACCTACATTTTTCGAGTTATTCGGCCTTATCCTATACAAATGGTGCGATCGCAACCTCCTATTCGAATTGATTCAGGTAGATTTATGGGGCTTGGTTGCGAAATTAAGGCGATTTTAGCTTCGATTGCGGTTCAAGGGGCCTTGACTAGTGGTTCAGCTGGCCGAACAACTCGAAAAATGTAGGTGGGCCAACCTGCCG
The DNA here is from genome assembly GCA_947507375.1 of uncultured Collinsella sp. GTDB lineage: Bacteria > Actinomycetota > Coriobacteriia > Coriobacteriales > Coriobacteriaceae > Collinsella. The sequence continues at coordinate 201 of CANNPG010000020.1, forward strand.
ACTATGTGAAGCACGCGTATTTGCTCGTTTTGATGAAAACTAGGGTGCAGCCATAAGGCTGCGCCCTAGTTTACTGCGTGTCGGTGTGCCCAGACGGATTGCGCTGTGCCTGGCAGGCGCTCCCGCAGATGGATCGGTTATTTCGCGAATAGGTTCTTGAGGTTGAACTCGGCTTGGACGGTGCGGAGCATGAGGTCGGTGTCGTCCAGGCCCAGATGCTGCTCGTTGGCGTCGGCGGCGAGGGTTCCACGGCGGCGCGCCCAGTTCTCGAGCGCAGCGGGGGCGGACTCGCGGGGGAGCGAGCGCACGTCGGCGTCCAAGCTGCGGCAAATCTGGCGCGAGTCGATGACGATAATCTTACCCGCGCGGCGTGCCTCGGCGTAGCCGTCCAGGTGGATCTTGAACCAGCTGTCCTCAAAGGCGGCGTTGTGTGCCATGTACGGGTACTTCTTCATAAGCTTGAGCAGCTGCTTTTGCAGCTCTTTGTTCTCGCGGAAGGGCGTTTTGCCGTCGATGTCGTCCCAGGTGATGTGGTGGATATTCGACAGTGGCACATCCTCGCCGCGGTAGATATCGGGCAGGCCGCAGTAGTGTGCCTCGGCGTCATGCGGCACGGCGTCGCTGGTGAGATCCATGATCTCCCAGCCGACGTTGATGATGTAGCCGCGCTCGGGTGCACGGCCGGTGGTCTCGATGTCGATGCCGAGCACCGTGCCCTGGATAGGCTTGCGGGCGTACGCCACGCCGAGCGCGTCGCGGTCGCCGCGGATCTCGCGCATGACGGACGCGGCGGTGCGCTTTTGCATCTTGCCGATGGCGGCGCAGGTGTCGGCATCGGACAGACCGCGCGAAAGCGTCGCGGGCGTCACGTTGCGTAGACGCGCCTCGCCGATCTGGTCGCACAGGTCGCGGTTGCGGTCGGCCAGGTCGCGCACGGTGGCAAAGTCGAAGCCGGGGTCGCCCTCAGCGGTAAAGTACTCGGTTTCGAGCACCTTGAGGGCCTCTTCGCCCTTCTGGCGCTCGGACTCCATGGCACCGTGATCGCCATAGATAAACATGGGGATAAACGGCTGGCGCTCGTATTCGAGTGCTTGCGAAACGTTCATAGGATGCTCCTTGGACGGGCCGCGTCGCGCGGCTCGGGGTTACTGAGTTGTGGCGAGATGATAGTTTACCATGGGCAACTATTGGCACCGCGCCCGGGACAACTACAATACCCTAGTTGACCGCTAGGACTTTTACAATGCTGCCGAAAGACACGAAAGGTTCCATCCGTCATGGATTTACTGATAGATATTCTGCTCGATGCCGGCAAAGACACGCTCTCGCTGGTGCCGTTTTTGTTGGTGACGTACCTTGCGCTCGAGACGCTCGAGCATGTTGCGGGCGACCGCGTTAACGGCGCCATCAAGCGCGCTGGCGCTGCGGGCCCCGTGGTTGGCTCGTTGCTGGGCATGGTGCCGCAGTGCGGCTTTTCGGCAATGGCGGCCACGCTGTACGCCGGTCGCGTCGCGACGCTGGGTACCCTGGTGGCGGTGTTTCTCTCGACCTCCGATGAGATGCTGCCGCTGTTGCTCGCCGAGCAAGTTCCCGTGCAGACCATGGCGATGCTTCTGGCTTCGAAGGCGCTGATCGCGCTGGTCACGGGCTTTATCGTGGACGCCGCCATTCGCGGCCTGCGTCGTAACGCTCGCGCACATGCGGCGATTCGCCGTACCGTGCTGGGGACCGCTGCTAATCCGGCTCATGTGAACTGCGCGCACGACGACCACACTGGCGGTGACATCATCGACGAGGTGGCCGAGGCGGGCGTGAGCGCCGATCACATCCATGAGCTGTGCGAGCGCGACCATTGCGGTTGCGATGAAGACGAGGACGAGCACGAACACGGACATGGCCACGATCACGGTCATGAGGACGAGCATGAACACCATGATGGCCACGGTCACTCCCACTCTCACGAGGGCGCGCCCCTCCTGTCGATTATTCGCAGCGCCATCTCGCACACCGTGCAGGTATCGGTATTCATTTTTCTGGTGACGCTGATTCTGGTCGCCGTGCTCGAGACCTTCGGCGAGTCCGCGATCGAGCAGTTCCTGCGTGGCAACGAGACGCTTGCGGTCCTGGGCTCGGCACTCGTCGGCCTGATTCCCAACTGCTCGGCCAGCGTCGTCATCACGCAACTGTACCTGGAAGGCGCGCTGCAGCTGGCCCCGATGCTCGCCGGCACGCTCATCTCTGCCGGTGTGGGCTACCTGGTGCTGTTCCGCACCAACCGCAGCGCCCGCGAAAACGTCCTGTTCCTGATCATGATGTACGTCATCGGTGCGGGCTGGGGTCTTATCCTTTCTGCCTTTGGCCTCTAAGTAGATGCTTGGGGCATGCCGTAAAAACTGGGGCATGCCGTAAAATCTACCGCCATGACCTGGGCGTTGGATGCGTGTCAATCGCCAAAGCAAAAAAGCAGATTTCCGGACATGTCCCAAAAATCTACCTTGGTTAGCGCAGCAGCTCGGTGAGGTTGCGCTTAAAGCGAGCGCGGTCTTCGCTGGTAAATGCCGCCGGTCCGCGAGTGCGTCCCCCGGCGCGGCGTACCTTCTTTTCCTCGTGGCGAATAAACAACTGCATGTCGATGGTCGCTTTGTCGTAGACGCGCCCGCGCACGCCGATGGCGGCGGCATCGCGCCCGAGCGCCATGCTCGCCAAGCCAATGTCCTGCGTCACGACTACGTCGCCCGCCTGCAGGCGTTCGACAATGGCAAAGTCGGCGCTGTCGGCGCCCACGCTCACATCGAGCGTCGTGACCCAAAAGCCGCGTCGCGCGTGCTCGGCATCGCGCGGGTCGTCGCGGCGAATGTGCCGTTCCAGGTTTTGCGTGCTGTTGCCGGCGATAACAACGGCGACGCCTGCCCGCCGCGCGCAGTCAATCGACTCGCGCGTGACCGGGCAGGCGTCGGCATCAATAAAGAGCGTCCTTGGCATCTAGTGCACCAGTTTGCCAAACTGAATGGCGCGGACAATCAGCGTTACGCCAAACACCAGCAGTGCGGCGCCGCTAAAGATGACGAGCATCTTGGCCGACCACAGCGGATAGATAAACACGAACATGCCGGCGATGATGGAGAGCGCGCCGCTCAGGATGGCGAGGGCACGGTTGGACGAAAGCTCGGACTCCAGAATGGACATGACACCTTCGACGATCCAGCCAAAGCCGGCCACGATAACCACCATCGTGGTGAGCGTTGCGGTCGAGAAGGCCTGGTTGCGCAGGATTATGACGCCGCCCAAGATAATGAGTAGGTTGGAGATGATGCTCGTCACGCGCCAGCCGGTGGGCAGCAGTGGCTCGAAAACAGCGGTAAACAGCCTGATCGCGGCCGTGATCACAAAGTAGAAGCCCAAGACGGTCGTTAGGAAGACGAGGGACTTGGCGGGCGCAAACAGCAGTGCGATGCCGGCGACGAGCGCCAAGACGCCCGTGATGGCGTAAATCCAGCGCACGGCCTTGACGGCCTTGCCTGCCATGCTTTTCTCGTCAAATCCAAACTGGCTCGATTTTTGGTCATCATTCTTAAAGATGCCCATAATGTCTCCTTTCCGTGCGGCGTAAGCCTTGATCGTTACGACCAGTATCGCCTAAAGGCGCTGGCGTATGGGTCGGGGAGGGTGAAACGTAACCCAAAGGCCCCGAATTGTTTCCGTTGTTTCCCACGTCGCGATTTTCTATTCAACAGGTGTAGAACATTGCGGCCCTGTTCGTTATTGCCTACGTTTTAGGTTAGATTTTCCTAAGAACAATTGCCCGAAATTGGGGGTCCCTATGAACGAAACAGTTCCCGCGGCGCCGTCTAGCGCGGAGTCGATGTCAAAGCAAGGTTGCGAAAAGCTCGGCCTGGACACGTTTGACGCGCTGGTCCGCCGCGCCCGTACGTGCCGTCGCTTTGACGAGTCCATGCGCGTGCCGCGTGAGTTTTTGCTCGAGCTGGCAGAGCTGGCTCACCTGGCTCCCTGTGGTGCCAATGCTCAGCGTCTTCGTTTTCATGTGGTGAGCGGTTCCGAGGACTGCGCTCGCGTGTTTGACGAGCTTGCATGGGCCGGCGCGCTTAAGGACTGGCCGGGTCCTGCCGAGGGTGAGCGCCCGACCGGCTACATCGCGATTCTTGCCGAGCGCGCCGTTCCGGGTAAGCCCGCCGCTCCTATTACTGAGGTCGACACGGGCATTGCCGCGCAGACGATGATGCTCGCCGCCCGCAGCGCCACGCCCGAGGTGGCTGCCTGCATGTTCAAGGCCTTTACGCCCCACGCGATCGATGCCATGGGGCTCGATAGCGACAAGTATGAGCTCAAGCTGATCATGGCGTTTGGCGTTCCGGCCGAGACGCAGGTGATCGATGCGATCGATTCCAACCCCGATGGCTCCATCAATTATTGGCGCGACGAGGCACAGGTGCACCACGTACCCAAGCGTTCGCTCGCCGACGTACTGCTGTAGTTGAGCGTCACCGCGGTGTGATCCGGCGGTAAACCACCACAAAGGTACCTGTCCCCTTTGCGGTGGTGCGAGAGGAGGGCGTGTGGCAGATTTGTATTTGGTGCGGCATGGGCAGACTGAGCTCAACGTGCAGAACATTTTGCAGGGTGGGCACGATTCGCCGCTTACGGCGCGCGGGCGCGAGCAGGCGCTGGCGACGCGCGCGGCGTTTGAGGCGCGTGGCGTGACCTTTGACCGTGTGTATTCCTCCCCGTTGGGCCGGGCGCGGCGTACGGCTGAGCTAATTGCTGGCGAGGGCTGCTCGATAGAGCTGGTCGATGACCTACGCGAGTGGCATTTGGGCTCGCTGGAGGGCACATCAAATCGCGATATGCCGCCGCAGCCCTGGGGTGATTATCCGGTGGCCTTTGGTGGCGAGTCTGAAGGCGAGCTCCAGTCGCGTATGGTCGCGGTGCTGTCGCGCATCATGGCCAGGCCGCAGCACGACTGCGTGCTGGCGGTTTCCCACGGCTCAGCCTGCCAGGAGTTTCTTGAGTATGTGACTGGCAGGGGAGAGCTACCCGACAACGGAGCCGTGCTTCATTTTGGCTATTGCGACGGGGCGTTTTCGCTCCTTGATTGGTAACGAACGAAAGGACCCCTATGAATAAAGATCTGTATCTGGTCCGTCATGGACAGACGATATTCAACCTCAAGCGTATCATTCAGGGGTGGAGTGACTCGCCGCTTACGCAGTTGGGTTGCGACCAGGCGGCGCGCGCCGGCATGTTTTTACGTGCGTGCGGCATTGAGCCCGATCATGCCTACACCTCCACGCTTCATCGCACCGAGCAGACTATCGCCAACCTGTGGCCGGGCTTGGCGTACGAGCGCCTGGACGGTCTGCGTGAGTGGTTCTTTGGCGACTTTGAGGCCGAGCGCGTGATGCTTATGCCCGAGCGCCCGTGGCGAGATTTCTATCGTCAGTTTGGCGGCGAGAGCCAGATGCAGGTGCGCGAGCGCATGGCGGCGACGATAACCGATCTTATGCGACGTCCGGACCACGAGTGCGTGCTCGCGGTGAGCCATGGCTCGGCTATCAAGGAGTTTTTGGACCACGTGCGGGGCGCGGCGGCAGACGAGCGCGAACGCGTGCCGGGCAACTGCTCAGTGCTGCATTTTGCGTTTGACGATACGGCCGATACGTTTGAACTTGTCGAAGTCTTTACGCAGGAGGATTACGCGCGCGAGCTGGGGCTTGAACCACTTGTGGCGGCAGCAGGCCCGCAACGGGGATAACGCGAGCGTGGCGGCACGGGTCGCTGGCATAACTTCTCGACGCAAAAGGGGCGGAGATGCATGTACCTGCTGCATCTCCGCCCCCTGTTTGTTGAGCTGCCGATTTTTGTGCTGCGCGGTCTGGTCTTGCTAGAACCGCGCGACTTGGTGCGTGAGCAGACCCGTCGGAACCTGCGGTGCGCCGCCGCTGGTCTGCGCAGCGGGGAAGAGCACGGCAACGGTAAAGTTGAACGGCTCCTTGCCGGTGTACGTTCCGGCGGAACGGGCCTCATCGGCCAGGAGCTGTGATGCCTCGACTAGTGCGGCAGCGTAGGCAGGGTCGTCGGCCAGTGCCGGCTCCGGCGCCTGGTCGAGCATGGCACGGATGGCGCCGACGGCGTCCTCGCGCTTGACCTCCCACACGCGGTGCGTAATACCCGCGGGGTCGGTGACGGCGTAGAGCGAGGCGCCCTCTTTGGCAGCGCCCAGGATGATGTCCATGACGGGCGACGCCTCGTAGGCGAGCGACACGGGGCGCGGCTGCACCTTGAGCTCGGCGATCGCGCGCGCGGCGGCGGCCACGTCGGCGCTGGCATCGCCCTTGCCGCCCGCAAGTACACTCGTCGGGCAGATCGCCACGACACCCGTCACACGTCCCGGCTCGCCCGAGCATTCGTACACGTAATACGCCGCACCCGGGTCCTTGAGCATCAGACCATCGGCAATGGCTCCGCGCAGAGCATCGTTGCCGCTCATGATGCTGTCCATTGCAGGCAGCGCCTCGAGCACGCGGTCCTGAGCCGGGCGGATGCAGGGAAACGGAAGTGCTTTCATGGGCGGTCCTAACGCACGAGTCGGTTTGTTCGCGGCTTATTATGCCCCAACCTGGCCGCTCGCGTCCCAGAGCACGTTATCGGCGAGCGCGATTAGCACCTGCTGACAACGAACGATATCGGCGTGGGGCACATATTCGTTGGGCTTGTGCGCGAGCGCGAGCGACCCGGGACCGTAGCTCATGCAATTGCGGTTACCTGTCTTGCCGGCAATGACGGCGGTGTCGGTGTAGCCGGTAAAGAAGCCGACGGTCGTGTCCGCGTCCGTCACGTCATCGGCGGCACGCTTGAGCGCTGCTAGAAGGGGAGAGTTCGGGTCGCGCTCGATGGCGGGGCGGTCGCCCGTCACGGTGTAGCTGCCATGGCAACCGGGAACGGCGGCTTCGGCGACGGCGATGGCCTGCTCTACCATGCGCGTCGCGGCGGCCGTATCGGTCGGCGGGGTCAGGCGCATGTCGACCCAGACTTTGGCGCGGTCGGGTACGACGTAGGGGCGATATCCGCCCTCGATTTGGCCAAACGTGATGGTCGAAGGCCCCAGCTCATTATGCACGGGCAGCGCCGCAAATGCGCGGCGAAGCGAGCACACGACCTCGGCCATGGCGGCGACGGCATCCGCGCCCTTCCAGGGCTGGCTCGCATGCGCTGTCACGCCAGCCATTTCAATCTCGAACCACGTACGCCCCTTGTGCGCCACTTGAATCTGTCCGTCGGTGGGCTCGGTATCCAGCACCCATTCGCGCGAACCGACCCAGCCGGCATCGATGGCTGCCTCGGAGCCTCGCATAAAGTCTTCCTCGTCGACCGAGCAGATGAGCGAAAAGCCGCGGCGGGGCAGCGCGCCATCCGTCGCCACGCGCTCGAGCGTATGGACCAGTGCGGCAATGGCGCAGGCCAGGCCACCCTTCATATCGCAGGCACCGCGGCCATAGAGCTTGCCGTCGCGCACAACCGTCCCGAGCGGCGGAATGTCCGCGTCCCAGCCATCGCCCAGCGTAACGGTATCCATATGGCAGATATAGACGAGTCGTGGCTCGTCGCTCAGTCCCGGCACGGTGACCATAAGGTTGCGGCGCCCGGGCAGCACCTCGAGTTCCTCAACCTGCACGGCATGGAGTACCGGATGGCTCAGCTGCGCCAACCGTTCCTCAACCAACGCTTTGATATAGCGCTCAATCTCGTCCTCATACGCACCCGGGTCTGAGCTGTCGATCCGCACGAGTCCTTGCGTAAGCCGCCAAGCAAAATCTGTATCAACCATAGGCACCTCACAGATAGTTAGGTCAACATACAGATTGTATGCCAAGAAGCGGCTCGGTGCATTTAATGGAGCGCTCACAAAAACGGGGCGCCTCTCGTGCGAAAGGCGCCCCGCGGGCATTCAATGTCAGTGACGGGCAGGCCACATGGGGAACTGCCTGTCAGATCAGCCGGCGCTATTTGATTACGCGCACGCGATACATCGACGGAATCTGCTTAAGCGCCTCGATCGTGCTGCTGTTCAGGTGCTCATCGGTGTCGAACATGGTGTAGGCGTTCTCGCCGGCGGACTCGTTGGTCATGCGCTGCACGTTGGCGTTGTCCTTGGCCAGGATGGCCGTGATCTGGCCGATCATGTTGGGCACGTTGGCATGCAGGCAGGCAATGCGGCTCGCGGCGCGCGCCTTGCCCATGCTGCAGGCGGGGTAGTTGACGCTGTGCGCGATGTTACCGTTCTCCAGGTAATCCTTGAGCTCGCTGATGGCCATGTCGGCGCAGTTGGCCTCGGCTTCGCCGGTGCCGGCGCCCGAGTGCGTGGTGATAAACGTATTGGGCATCTTGACGGTCTTGGGCGTGGCAAAGTCGCAGCTAAACCAGCTGAGCTTACCCTCGCGCAGGGCGGCGTCGACGGCGTCTTCGTCGATGATGGTCTCGCGCGCGTAGTTGATGAGCACGGCGTCGGGTGCCAGCAGGTTAATCTGCTCGGTGCTGATCATGCCGATGGTGTCGGCCTTGCTGGGCACGTGTACGGTGAGGTAGTCGCAGCCGCGGCAGAGATCCTCGAGCGTGCCCACACGCTGCACCTCGCGGCTCAGCACCCACGCGTGCTCGACGGAAATGAACGGGTCGTAGCCGTAAACGTCCATGCCCAGGTCGACGCAGGCGTTGGCGACCTTGGAGCCCACGTTGCCCAGGCCGATGACGCCGATGCGCTTGCCCTTGAGCTCGCGGCCCACAAAGGCCTTCTTGGCTTTCTCGGCATCGACCTGGATCTCGGGGTCGTCGGCGTTGTCGCGCACCCAGTTCATCGACTGCACTACGCCGCGGCTCGAGAGCACCAGCATGCCCAGGACGAGCTCCTTGACGGCGTTGCTGTTGGCGCCAGGGGAGTTAAAGACGACGACGCCCTTCTTGGCGTACTCCTCGACGGGGATGTTGTTGACGCCGGCGCCGCAGCGGGCGATGGCGCGGATGCCCTCGGGCAGCCCGTAGCCGTGCAGGTCGGTCGAGCGCATCAGGATCGCGTCGGCCTCTTCGGCGGTGCTCACAAATTCGTAGCCCTCGCCAAACTCGACTTTGCCGTCCTTGGTGATGTCGTCGATGGTCTTAATCTTGCGCATGAAAAACTCCTTAGCAGGTTTTAATCTAAACAGGGTGGTTTGAGATGGCTGGTCGGCCCGCGTGCTGCGGGCTAGTTAGATCGCGGGCTCAAACTATGCTGCGCTTCGAAGTCCTTCATGTACGAGGCCAGTGCCTGCACGTCTTCCATGGTCACGGCGTTGTAGACGCTGGCGCGCATACCGCCCACCAGGCGATGGCCCTTGACGTTTTGAATCTGGTGCTCGGCCGCGCCTGCGACAAAGGCCGCGTCGAGTTCGGCTTCGTCGGTGCGGAAGGTGACGTTGGCGATGGAGCGACTGTCGGCCTGCGCGGTGCCATGGAACAGCTCGCTGTGCTCGAGCAGGTTGTAGAGTAGGTTAGCCTTGGTCCAGTTGCGCTCGGCCATGGCGGCAAGTCCGCCGGTCTGCTCAACCCAACGGAACACCTTGCCGCACACGTAGATGCCAAAGGTGTTGGGCGTGTTGAGCATGGAACCCTTGGCGGCCTGGGCCTTAAGGTCCAGGTACTGCGGCGTCTGCGCAAAGGCTGGGCCATCTGCGATGAGGTCGTCGCGCACGATGACCACAGTCACGCCCGCGGCGCCGGCGTTTTTCTGCGCGCCGGCGTAAATGAGCCCGTAGCGCTCAACGTCGAGCGGCTGTGACAAAAAGCAGCTCGAGACATCGGCGACCAGCGGTACGTCGCCGCAATCGGGCAGCTCGTGGAACATGGTGCCAAAGATAGTGTTGTTCTGGCAGATGTAGACGTAGTCGAGCCCGTCGCCCGCGGCCTCGGCGGCAATGCGCGCGTTGATGTCGGCCATGTTGGGAATGTGGTCGAAATTGGTGTCTTCGGAGCTCGCGAGCAGCACGGTCTCGCCGTACTTGGCGGCCTCCTTGTACGCCTTGTTGGCAAAGTTGCCGGTCACGACGTAGCCGGCGCGGCCGCGGCGCATGAGGTTCATGGGGATGCCCGCAAACTGCAGCGTGGCGCCGCCCTGCAAAAACAGGACGCGGTAGTTGTCGGGGATGCTCAGCAGGCGACGCAGGGTTACCTCGGCGTCGTCGATGATCTGCTGGTACATGCTAGATCGATGGCTCATCTCGAGCACGGACATGCCGCAACCGCGGTAGTCCATCATCTCGTCGGCGATCTCGGCGAGCACGCTTGTAGGCAGTGCGGCCGGGCCAGCTGAGAAGTTGTGCACACGTGCCATCTTCTAGTTCCCCCTCATAATCGTTTGGACGTTCGGGATACTTTAGCACAGTGGAGCGCCAGGCGCGACCGCATCACGGTAAAACTCGAGTGCGCCGCTATGATTTACAGGATGGTTACATGGGGGAGGGGTGACCTTACTCCTCAGGCAAATCCAAATCTGCGAGCGAAGACATGAGGTTCTCTAGGCGCTTGATCTCTTCGTCCTAAATTAGCTACCTCCTAGTCACTACGATGCTAGCGTGGCGATGACGACTTCGTCGCCGGCGTATATTAGGGTGTTGCCGTCGGGGATGATCGTTTGGCCTTCGCGCTTGAGCATCACCACAATAAACGGATGTTTGCCTTGCGGCACATCGCACAGGCGCTGGCCGGCCAGGCGACCGTGGGGAGTCACGGTGACCTCGCGCAGCGTAACTTCGGTACGCTCTTCGAACGTCGGCGCGGCCATCACCAGCAGATCGCCTTCCTGGATCACGGTGTCGCCATTGGGCAGTACCGGGTGCGCCCCGTCGCGCAGCACCAGGACCACGAGCATATTTGTGGCGCTGCCAATGTCCGCGAGCGAGCGTCCGGCAAACGGATGTCCAGCGCCCACCTTGAGCTTTACAAACGACATGCCGTCCTCGTCGCGGTAGTCGTTAAAGGTGCGGCGCACGTCGCCGGTCGCATCGATCATATCGAGCTTCTTCGCCACCGCCGGCAGCAGCGAGCCCTGCACCACAATGCTCGACACGGCAATCACAAACACCAGGTCAAACAGGTCGTGACCGCCGGGGACACCGGCCACTACGGCAAAGAGGCTAAATACGACCGAAGCTGCGCCGCGCAGGCCCGCCCAGCTTACGAGCGCGACCTGGCGGGGGTTCGTCTTAAAGGGCGCCAGGAGCACGCCGACGGCGATGGGACGGCTCACGAAGAGCATAAACGCCATGAGCGCCAGGCCCGGCAGCAGCATTTGCGGCAGGCGCGCGGGCGTGACGAGCAGGCCCAGCAAAAAGAAGATGGTCATCTCGGCCATCTCGGTGAGGGTGTCAAAAAAGTGCGCCATCTCGACCTTGCCGGTGATGTCGCTCGCACCCAGCACAATGCCGGCCAGGTATACAGCCAAAAAGCCGTTGCCGCCCAGGTAGCTCGGCAGCGCGTAGGCGACGATGGCCACGGCGAACAAAAAGATGGTCTGCGCGTCCTTGGCCGTTGCGTGCGCGCGTTCAATCAGGCGGCCCGCCGCCCAGCCGATGGCAAGGCCCAGGCCCACGCCCAGGATAATCTGCTTGGTCAGCAGTGCGGGAATGTTGATGTCGCCGCCGGCCGCGAGTGTGGCGAGCACGGCGGTGAGCATGTAGGCGACGGGGTCGTTGGAGCCCGATTCGACCTCGAGCAGCGAGTCGGTGCCACCTCTCAGCGACAGGCTGTGCTCACGCAGTACGCTAAAGACGCTCGCCGCGTCGGTGGATGCCACGACCGATCCCAGCAGCAGGCTGCCGATCCAGTCGATCCCCAGCGCGAAGTGGGCGAACACGCCGGTGATGCCGGCAGTGATGACGACGCCGAGCGTGCTCAGCAGCACCGCCGGCGCAGCGACGGGCTTGGCGCGGTCGATATTGGTGTTAAAGCCGCCGTAGAACATGATGAACAGCAGCGCCGTGCTGCAGACGGTTTCGGTGAGTGCGTAGTCGCTAAAGTCGATATGCGTCGGGCCGTTGACGCCCAACAGCATGCCCAGCGCGATAAAGATGAGCAGGGTGGGGAAGGGGAGTTTTTTGCCGACGGGTTTGATGGTCAGGCACAAAATGATGACGAGGCCGATAAAGAGAAGGTCTGGATCCGCAGAGTGCGGAGTTTGTGA
>CANNPG010000021.1:0-12232 GCA_947507375.1 uncultured Collinsella sp.
ATCCTGAAAACCGTGATGCCTTTTGCGGAAACCCCGGAGATGCGATCGTTCTCGGAGGCGATTCTCTCGCCGATACGCGAGCACGACAGCGAGCATGGCAGCGAACTGGAATCAACGCTCGCCGCATTCATCGAGAACGACCGACGTATCGAGCGAACCGCCAAGCAGACTGGCCAGCACCCGAACACGATTCGATATCGCCTCGATAAGGTGACAGCCCTCACCGGACTGAGTTACAAATGCGCCCCGGAGATGGAGCAGCTGTCGCTCGCCTACGCCATCGAACGCGCTCGCTCGCTTCAGTAAGCCAACCCCGCCTTGAGGTTAGGAGCGGCGGGCACGGAGCTTTTCGTAGCCGTCGGCAAAGAAGGCGACCGTGGCGGCGTCGGCCTCCGCAGCGTCCGTCTCGGTTGCGGGAACCACGCCGTGCTCGTCGCTCACCAGGAACAAGGCGCCCTTGAGCTGTGCGGGAATATCTACGCGCGTGACCGGGATGCCCTTGGTCTGGGCGAGCTGCTCGATGAGCGTCGCCGTGCCGCACAGGCACTCGTCCGCCGGCGCCACAAAGGCAAGCTCGCCGTTGTTGACGGCGGCGAGCAACTCGGGCGCCACGCCGGTCTCGTCGGCCTCGGAGCGGGCCTCGGCGGAACGGGCACGCAGCGCCTTGGCCGACGTATCGGCGAGCGGCTCGTACTCCCCCACCGTCATGGCGGCGTTGCCGTTGATGTCGATCACCAGCATGAGTACGCCGTCGTGTGCAGTGTAATCGCCCTCGGCAAGCGACCACTCAACGTGCTGTTTAGCCCAGCTGAGCATGTTATGGGTAAGCGGCTCGCCCTGCACCAGGCGCTCGGACAGTGCGCGAATGTGGCGGTTGAGCATGGGCACCTTTTTGTTGGACATGCGCCAACGGCAGACAAGCGCGGGCTTGTCGAGCGTGAACTTCTCGACCGCCTCCTGATTGGCGCAAAAGTCCTCGTACGCACGCTGATCCTCGGCATTGCCAAACAGCTCGGCATCATCAATCTGGGGCATGGTCATACCTTTCGTGTTAGTCATTCCGTCCTCTTATACCAAAAAGACGGCCCTCCAAACGGAGCGACCGTCTTTTGCAGAGATTATTTTGTTTCGGGGCGAAACTTAGTGCCTAAAGTGGCGGGCGCCGGTAAAGACCATAGCAATATTGTGCTCGTTGCAGGCCTGGATGCTTTCGTCGTCGCGCTTGGAGCCGCCGGGCTGGATGATGCAGGTCACGCCGTGCGCAGCAAGCACGTCGACATTGTCGCGGAACGGGAAAAACGCGTCGCTTGCACAGGCAAAGCCGCCCTTCTCCACGCCCTCGCGCTCGCAGAAGTCCTCGGCGCGCTCGCAGGCAAGCAGCGCAGAGTCAACGCGGTTAGGCTGACCCGGGCCCATGCCAATGCCGGCCTTGCCCTTGGAAATCAGGATGGCGTTGGACTTAACGCCCTTGCAGACCTTCCAGGCAAACTCGAGCTCGGCCATCTCGGCGTCGGTGGGCTTGCGGTCGGTGGGGAACGTAAAGGTCGCGGGATCCTCGGTCACGTGGTCGACCTCCTGCACCAGCATGCCGCCGTCGACGGAGCGCAGCTCCACCTGGGCGCCGTGGTCCACGCCGCCGGTCGCCAACACGCGCAGGTTGGGGCGCTTGGCCATGCGCTCGAGCGCCTCGGCAGTGTAGCTCGGGGCGATGATGACCTCGACGAACTGCTTGTTCTGATCGGCAAAGTGCTCAACCAGCTCATAGGGAACCTCGCGGTTGCAGGCGATGATGCCGCCAAAGGCGCTCTTGGGATCGCAGGCGAAGGCGCGGTCGTAGGCAGCCGTGATGTCCTCGGCAACGGCGGAACCGCAGGGGTTCTGGTGCTTGAGGATTACGCAGGCCGGCTCGTCGAACTCGCGGACCAGGTTCCAGGCGGCGTCGGCATCCAGATAGTTGTTGTAGCTGAGCGGCTTGCCCTGGATCTGCTCGGAGCCCACGAGCGGGAACTGCGAGCTCGCGGTGTTCTCGCAGCCCTCGGCGAAGCGGTAGACCGTAGCCTTCTGCTGAGGATTCTCGCCATAGCGCAGGTCGTCGACCTTCTCCAGCGAGATCTCGAGCTTGGCAGAGGTGTCCGCCACGTCGCTCGCCTGGGCGGCAAGCCAACGGGAGATAGCCGTGTCGTAGGCGGCGGTGGTCTGGTAGACCTTCACCTGCAGGCGACGACGGGTGGAAAGCGTGGTGCAGCCACCGGTCTCGTGCATCTCGGCCAGGACGGCATCATAGTCGGCCGGGTCGGAGATGACGGTAACGCTCGCGGCGTTCTTGGCAGCAGAGCGCAGCATAGAGGGGCCACCGATGTCGATGTGCTCGATAGCGTCCGCGAAGGTGACCTCGGGGTTGGCAACGGTCTTCTCGAACTCGTACAGGTTGACGACGACCAGGTCGATCAGCTTAATGCCGTGCTCAGCGGCCTCCTGCATGTGCTGCTCGGAATCGCGGCGGGCCAGCAGCGCGCCATGAACCTTGGGGTGCAGGGTCTTAACGCGGCCGTCCATCATCTCGGGATAGCCCGTGAACTCCTCGATGGGGGTTACGGGAACGCCCGCGTCCTCGATGGCACGAGCCGTGCCGCCCGTAGAGATGATCTCGACGCCAAAGTCGTCAACCAGCGTCCGTGCGAAATCGACGACGCCCGTCTTATCGGTAACCGAGATCAACGCGCGTGCGATCTTCACATCAGATCCCATGCAGTCCTCCTGTCTGGTACGCCGCCGTGCTCTGTGAGTCGGTGATACGTCGATCTGCAGCGCTCGCGCAGCGGCATTGAAAATACTGATTTAATGTAGCGCATCGAGCGCATCGATGCACCCCGCAACGGGCGCATATGCAGAAAAAGTTTGCGAGCAGAGGGGATGGGCACGGCACCGGGCACGGTGAGTTCATGGAACACAGGGGCACCATAATTAGATGCCAATGGCGTGGTAGAACTGTGCTCGATATGCATCCGCGAAAGAAAGAGGCACCATGGTCTCGCGGGTTCTCTACCGACCGTTTGATACCGAAGACTTCGACGCCATCGCGCTGATTCTGCAGCAGCTTTGGCATAACAATTCGGATAACGATGAGTACAACCGCCTTGAGGCCGCGTGCGACCTCGCCTACTGCCTTTCGTCGTCGACGTTTTCACAGGTTGCCGTAATCGACGGTCAGGCGCGTGGTATTTCGCTCGCGCGTGCGGGACAGAGCTCCGGCGCCACCGTTAAGGAACATTGGATGGATACCGAACGCGCGCTGCTATCGCAGATGCGTGAGCTAGAGCCCGATGCCTGCGCCGAGTACCTCTCGTTTGTGCGCGCAACCATTCGAACCAACAACCGCCTGCTCGAGAGCAGCCCGTTGCCGCACGACAACGAGGTCACGCTGCTTGCCGTGGATCGCGATGTCCATGGCCTAGGCGTTGGCACGGTTCTGCTCGATGCCGCCGTCTCGCACCTGTCCTCGCTTGGAGCGACGAGGGCGCACCTGTACACCGACTCCAACTGCTCGTGGCAGTTCTACGAACTGCACGGCTTTAAGCGCACGGCCACGCACCGCGCCAACCGCGAAGAGCGCCGCCACGCCATGCCGCGCGAAAGCTTCCTCTACGAACTCGACCTAACAGCCTAAACCCGGCAGCCATACCTAGTCATTTAGGAACGTTCCCAGTGACTAGTCGTTGGGGACAGTCTTCGTAGGTAGCGCATAAAAATGGGATGGATCCGTCGGCAGTCGCCGGAGAAGATCCATCCCAAAAATCAGAGCGCGCTAGAACGTTCCGCCGCCGCCTCCGCCGACGCCGCCGCCTCCGCCGCCAGAGAAGCCGCCGCCTCCGCCGCCGCCCGAGCTGTCGGAGCTCGACGCCAGCTCACGGATGCTCTCGTGATACACGTCGTCGAACGAATCGAGCGGAGACTCGATACCGTAATGATGGTAGTACCACCAGTAGCAGGGATAATTGTCATAGAAGCCGTCGGCCTCGCGCACCTCGGGCGGCACGGCCTCGGCAAGCTGACGCAGCACTTCCTTGGAAACACCCAGCGCCACGCCCATCACCAGCAGCTTGTTCCACAGCACCAGATCGCCGGGGACGGCTTCCTTTAGACGAGTGAAGTCCTCGAGCCAATGCTTAAGTGCCTTGCAGCGAGCCGCCACCTCGGCGCCCTCCGGCGTAAAGCGGCGGAACGTAAGGCCCACGCCGATACCCACCAGCACAATCGGCACCGAGATAACCGCGGCGGTAATGTTCGCCTGTGCGCCATCGGTAAAGAAGATGGATCCCACGGGAATAAAGGCGATCAGAATACCAAGAACCAGGCAAAACACCATTGCGACAATGCCGTCCGAGGCAACGTACTCGCTATCGGCCAACTTGCCCTTAACGGTGTTCTGATAGTCCTCGAGCTTGTCGCCCACGGGCGTAGCGTGCTGCTTGACGTAGTGCTGCAGCTCGTCAAACGTGCGCGAGCGATCACCGTTCTCGTCGGGCTTAGCACCGGCAAAGAAGACCTTGAGCACCATGCGGTCAATGCCCTTGGCCGACTTCCAGCCCGCATCACTCACCGTCACGCGATACGTCTGCTCTTCTTTTTCACGCCCCAACAGGCCCTTCTTGGCCTTGGTCACGGTCGCCTGCTCCAGCTTGATCACACGGTCGTCGGTGAGCTTCATAAGCGTGGCGATATATGCCTGATCGGGCACCTCGTTCCAGCTCATGAGAGCCGAAAGCACGGCGGGATGGTCGGCCGAAGGCACATCGCGGAAATATTCGTCCTGGAAAAGCGGCTTGGGCTTACGGCGGCGCAGCTTAAGCACAACGATTGTGCCGGTAAAGGCCAACGCCGCGACAACACTTAGCACGGCAAGTGCATTGGCAATCATGCGAGCGTGAGCGCGGCGGGCGTTAGCCTCGTCAGCCCATTCCTTCTCTTCGCTCATGATCGTTGACATGCGCTCTTCGCCCGAGGCGGTAAGCTGCGGCACCCAGTCGCTAGGGAAGGCGATGCGTGCCTCGGCGAATTCGCCCTGATGCACACAGGGAATGGTATAGGTGACCATGGGTTCGTCCGCATCGAGCGATACATCGCCCGTCAGCGGGCCGTGGCCCCATGCGCGGAAATTATCGCCCTTGACGGCCGCCGTCCCGGCAGCGGCATTTGCGAAGCGCACTTCCATCTCGACATCGTCGGAATCCGCAGACCAGCCGTCGCCCACGAACTTCCAGTAGAGCTCGGCGGTATCGGCCCAGTTCATAACCGCACCGGTCATGGTGTAGCTCACAAAATAGATCGCGCTGTCGCCGCTCTCGTGGGGGCTGAACACCTTAATCCTTACGCCGTCACTGGTCTGCTCGACCGTGTAGACGCCAGAATCGCCCTTGTTCGCGCTATCGACTTTGTTAAACGCGGTGTCCTCTTCCTCGACACTCAGCACGTCGACGCCCGCCGTGCCGCCCTGCTGGTTGGTGCCCGTATTGATCTCCCAAAACACGCCGTTGATGTCGTCGTCGAAATCAAACTGGCGTCCCTCGACAACGGTCAGCGATCCATCGGCCTCAACCGTGGCACTGATATAGGTTTGGGTCATGGAATAACCGTCGGCGTGCGCGGCGGCGGGCAGTAGCAGCAATGCAAGCGCGACGAGTGCGCAGACGGAAGCAAATCGCGCAAACAGGCGGCGCTGCCGACAGGTTTTGGCAACGGGGTCGTTCATGGGCACGTCCTTTGTCTGTGATACCAGTAACGCCATTGTCCCACGTTTACGGGCACACATGACGAACATCTAGGCCAGCGGAGTATCAAACGGGACGAAAGTCACGCCCGCGACCGGCACCTGGGGACGTTCCTTATCTGCCGGCAATCTGGGACACTCCTTGGCATGGCCTGCGCCAGCAATAGATACCACTTCATAGCTCCGTCACAGGTGTAGCGGCTTTGTGTGGGCGCGGCACGCGCTGATTGAGCCGCCAGCCGAGGGGCATAAAGCAGTTGAGCGAAAACGGTTTGCCCCTTTGCCGTTCGCTCGAGGATCATGTCCCCCTTTTCCGCGGAAACCCCGGCAGTTGCGAAGAGCTGCCGGGGTTTCTGTCGTCTAAGGTGCCAAGTTGATGGACGGGAATCAAAGCACCGAGTCTGCAGCCCGTCACACGCAATGCGGGGCCCCGACAACTTACGGACCACAGCGACGCCTCCCCATCGCGTCCCGCGCTATACTCGTCCGCATGGATATCAAAACACGCAACATAGCAACGCCCGCCGCGGACGCGCCAGCGACGCCACCCGCCTCCGCCCCCGCGCCCGTCGTGGGCCGTTTCGCCCCGTCGCCCTCGGGCCGCATGCACCTGGGCAACGTGTTCAGCTGCCTGTGCTCGTGGCTTTCGGC
Organism: uncultured Collinsella sp.; assembly: GCA_947507375.1. Lineage (GTDB taxonomy): Bacteria > Actinomycetota > Coriobacteriia > Coriobacteriales > Coriobacteriaceae > Collinsella. The sequence continues at coordinate 6,419 of CANNPG010000021.1, forward strand.
CCGCAGCCAGGGCGGCAGCATCGTGCTGCGCATCGAGGACCTGGACGATCGCTGCAAGCGCCCGGAACTTGCCGCTCAACTGATTGACGATCTGACCTGGCTGGGGCTCGAGTGGGACGAAGGCCCCTACTACCAGCACGATCGCCTGGATCTGTACGAGGACGCCCTGCGCCAGCTGCAAGACGCCCGCCTCACCTATCCCTGTTTTTGCACGCGTGCCGAACTCCACGCCGCGAGCGCGCCGCACGCCAGCGACGGCACGCCCATCTACCGCGGCGCCTGCAGAGGTCTTTCTGCTGAAGAAATCACCCGCCGCAGTGCCCTGCGTGCTCCGGCCACGCGCCTGCGCGTGCCCACCGTCGACGACCTCGCCAGCGACGTGATCGAATTCGTGGACCGCACGTACGGAGCCCAATGCGAAGCACTCGCCACCGAGTGCGGTGACTTTTTGGTGCGCCGCAGCGACGGCGTTTTTGTCTACCAGCTAGCCGTGGTGGTCGACGACGCTGCCATGGACGTCACCGAGGTCGTGCGCGGATGCGATCTGCTGGGCTCCACGCCCCGCCAAATCTACCTGCAGCATCTGCTGGGACTTCCCACACCGCACTACGCGCACATTCCGCTGCTCATGTCGCCGGACGGCCGCCGCCTTTCCAAGCGCGACCGCGACCTGGACCTGGGCGAGCTCCGCGCCCGCTTTGGCGCGCCCGAGGCACTGCTGGGCTGGCTCACCGGGCAAACAGGCATCGCGCCGGACACCACGCCGCGTACCGCCGAGCAGCTGGTCGAGCACTTTAGCTGGGACGTCATCCGCGCGCATCGGGAGAACATCACTGTAACGGTCGAGTAGCCAGCCACCCCGCCTCTACGCAACATCCCAGGGCTGGAGTTCGTCGCCCAAGCGAACGATGCAGTCGTAGAGCACGGTGTGACGCTCGGCCGGGTTGGTATCCCGATGAAAATGCCCGTAGTACCAGCGCTTGTAGTCCAAGCGGTCTTCCAGCTCATCGAAAAATGCCGTAAGCCGATCAACGGAGGGGCAATTCCAGCCGGACGCTGGATAAAGCGTGGACGAAAGCATGCGCGTAGAGCAGGTGTGAGTGATCACGTAGTCGACCGTCCAGCCCACGCTGTCGAGCTTTGCCCGCGCCTCCTCAAAGTTGCGCTCGTCCGGCAGCTCCTGCGGCCACCAGCTGGAATACGGAATGCGGTATTCCTTGTCCACGCTCGTGGCGCCGCCCATGGTAAAGACCGTTGAGCCGTCGAGCTCAAAAACCTCGCCGCGCGTCAGGCGCCGTATGGGCGAGGTATCCGACAGGCGCTGCGTCAGCCCACCGTGCCACAACTCCATGGGGCGTTCCGCCCAGCGATCGAAACGCTCGTGGTTGCCGTCGACAAACAGCACGGTGTAGGGGCGCGACTCCAGCCAAGCAATATCGGCACATTCCTCGGTAGAAAAGTCCTAGGGAAAGCCAAAGTCGCCCGCGATGATGAGATAGTCGTCGCTCGCCAGGCTATCCCCAAGCTCCCAATCGCGGAGCTTTTGCATGTCAGCGCCGCCATGAATATCGCCTGTTACATAGACCGTCATCGGATTACCACTTCCCTGTAAGTCGCTAGCCCACATTCTGCACGATCACTAAGCCAACCGTTCCAGCCCTTCCATCCCTTAGGGCTTACCCTTCGTTCTTCCATCCAAACGGGTCAAGCACCCAAAAAACCAGATCGAGCACGCCGCCGGTCATCATGGCGCCGGCAAGGGCCATGCAAACGTGCAGAGAACTGGCACTTCGGAGCACGTCGAATGGCCCCAGAACAGCCAGCAGCGCGACCGCTGCGCCGGCAAGGCACAACGCGAGGCACGGCCCCGCGTCCTTGACGCACTTCTTTGCGAGATGCTTGGTGTTATCGCTCATTGGTATCGAACTCCTTAGAGGGTCGTTGTTTGGGTACATGCCGCCGCGGCAGAGCAGGGCGGCAGGGTAAGTGTCCCATGCCGTGCGGACATCAATGGAGAAACCGCCTGCTCGACCAACCTTTGACGCCGTTTTGCACCGGCACCACATCCCCCGCTATCGAGGTCTAATACTTTTCCCACCGCTACCCAAAAAATCATCCAACATTAATCTTGGCTCAAGAATCGCTTAATCTATAACCTGCACTATAGAGTTCGAACAAGGGCGGGGCGGCGCCATACAGGCCGCCGAACGCTACGCTCGCGCCCGGGCAGATCGCCCGGCGTCGCGCCCATCGAACGAAGGGACAGGTCATGGACGACCTCGAAAAAGTTGAAACCATCCGCACCAAGTGCAATGTGAGCTACACCGACGCCAAGGCGGCGCTCGACGCTGCCGACGGCAACGTTTTGGACGCCATCATTTGGCTCGAGTCGCAGGGCAAGACGCAGACCACATCGGCGCACGCCGCCACCGAGTCCGCGCCGGTCGACGAGCCCTCGGCCGAGATGGTCGCCGCGCAGGCCGTCTACGAAAAGTCGAGCGAAAAGACCGACTTCTCCAAGAAGATGGACAGCGTGTGGGAGTACCTCAAAAAGCTCTTCCGCCTGAGTTTGGACACCAAGTTTATCGCCACGCGCCGCGATGCGATCATCCTCAACATTCCCATCCTGATCCCCATCGTCGCGCTGTTTGCCTGGGGCGCCACGATATGGCTGATGCTGATTGGCCTGTTCTTTGGCATGCGCTACCGCATCGACAGCAACGGCGACGTGCCCGGCAGCATCAACAACCTTATGAATCACGCCGCCGACGCCGCGGACGACATCAAGCAAAATCTCAACGACGACAAGTAATCGCAGACGGGGGCACGTATGGCACGAATCCTGATCGTAGAGGACGAGGAGAAAATCGCCCGCTTTGTGACGCTCGAGCTGGAGCACGAGGGCTACCAGGTGGAGCACGCCGCCGACGGCCGCACCGCCGTGGACCTGGCGCTGGAGCGCGACTACGATCTGATTCTGCTCGATGTGCTGTTGCCTCAGCTCAGCGGCATGGAGGTGCTGCGACGCGTCCGCAAGCACAAGGATGTGCCGGTGATTATGGTCACCGCGCGCGATGCCGTGATGGACAAGGTGGCCGGGCTCGATGCCGGCGCCGACGATTACCTGACCAAGCCGTTTGCGATTGAGGAGCTGTTCGCACGGATCCGCGTGGCGTTGAAGCGCTCGGAGGCCGTGCGGGCGGCTTCGGGCGTTGGCGGCATCGGGACGGGCGCGGCAGGCGGCACGGGTGTCGGCGCCACTGCGATGCCCCCGGTCAGTGACTCGACCCAGGTTTCCGCCTCGCTCTCCCCCGCCACGCTCGCCGTGGGCTCGGTTGCGCTCGACCCCGACCGCCGCGAAGTCACGGTCGGCGGCTCGCCCATTGCGCTCACGGCCCGCGAGTTCGATGTCCTCGCCCTGCTTATGGCGCATGCCGAGACCGTGCTCACGCGCGAACGCATCGCGCACGAAGCGCTGGGCTACGAATACATGGGCGACACCAACAACGTCGACGTGCACATCGCGCATCTACGCGCCAAGATCGAGGACGCCGGCGGCGCCCGCATCATCCAAACCGTGCGCGGGGTGGGCTATGTCTGCCGCGCGTAACGCCGAGGCCAAGCGCGTCACCTCCATCGCCCGCGCCATCAACTGGAGCTATATGTGGCGCCGCCTGATGAGCTACGTTTGGCTCGACCTGCTGCTAGTAATGATTGTGGCGGCGATCCTTGTCTATGGATACAACCAGACGCTGCCCAACGGCGCGTTTACCGCAGGATGGATCCCCAGCGCCACCGTTCGCGGCATGACGCTGACGCCCGCGCGCGGCTGGGACCTGACAACGCTCGCCTATACCGTCGAGCTTGCGCGTACCACCAAGACTTTCCCCCTCGCGCAGGACCTCGTCACGCTATGGCCTCTCTACCTTGTCGTTGTGGGTTGGCAGGTCATCAGCGTGCTCAACATGCTCGGCGGCGCCCGCCGCGTGCGCCGCACCATGGCGCCGCTCAACGATCTGGCCCTGCGCGTGGACGAACTCGGCCGCATGCAACTCGCCGGCGGCAAAATGGAAACACTGGAGCAGGCCATCGAGCGCGCAAGCGTCGACTCGCCGAGCGTCACCACCGGCGACGCCGACCTGGCAAGCATCGAGGTCGCACTCAACCGCCTGCTGCGCCAGATGCAAGAGGCCAAGCTGCAGCAGATGCGCTTTGTCAACGACGCGAGCCACGAGCTGCGCACGCCCATCGCGGTGATTCAGGGCTACGTGAACATGCTCGACCGCTGGGGTAAGGACGACCCGGACGTGCTGGCGGAATCCATCGCGTCCCTTAAAGCCGAAAGCGAGCACATGCAAGAGCTTGTGGAGCAGCTGCTGTTTTTGGCGCGCGGCGATGCCGGGCGCACGGTCCTGCGGCGCGCGCATACCAACTTGGCTGCACTGGTCAGCGAGGTATGCGAAGAATCGCAGATGATCGATACCGAGCACACGTATCGGCTGGCTTCTGACGCTGCGCTTGCCAGCGACCCGCGCTGCGACGCGCCCGTCGACGTGGCGCTCGTGAAGCAGGCTCTGCGCGTGATCGTGCAAAACGCCGCCAAGTACTCGGATGCGGGAACGACCGTCACATTTGGCATAACGCCAGATGCGGGCGCGGGCACGATCGACATAAGTGTTGAGGACGAGGGCATCGGCATGAACCAGGAATCCGCAGCTCACGCGTTCGAGCGGTTCTACCGTGCCGACAACGCGCGCGATGCCGGCGCACAGGGTTCGGGTCTGGGGCTTGCGATCGCCAAGTGGATCGTCGACAGCCACGGCGGCGTCATCGGTGTGACCTCGGTCGAAGGGGTCGGCAGCCGCTTTACGATTCGCCTGCCACGATAGGAAGCCCCTCGGCATAAATAAAGGGATAGGGCCACGCGGCCCTATCCCTTTTTGCCAGCTATGGCAGCTTGTGCGCTACTCGCGGCACAGGTGCACGGCGAAACCGGCGAACTCGCGCTTAAAATACACGAGCTTGGTACCACCGTCGGGCAGCAGCGCGCGCGACTCTTCGTTGACCTCGAGCCCGCGCTCGGCAAACCACTTCTCAGCTGCATCGATGTCGTTAACGGCAAAGCCGATGTGGCCCTTGGTGCCACGACCGTTCTGCTTCATGATCTCGACCAGCGAATCGTTGAAGTACGAAACCGGGGTCTCGATGACGGGCAGGCCCATCATCGTCGAGAACAGCTCCGCGATCTCCAGGGCGTCTGCCGGGTCGGTGGCGTTAATGCCCACATGGGCAACGCGCATACCAAAGAGCTCTACCGGGTTGGCGTTCTGCTCACTCATGCAGTCAGCGCCTACTGAGCCATGACGTCGAGAACGGCCTTCTCGGCGGCAACGCGGTTCATGCCGGTCATGAAGGGCACGCCACTCACGTACGGGCAGGTGAGGCCCTCGGGGGCAACGGTGGTGGCGATCAGCAGGTCAGCGCCCTCGTCGCAGTAATCCTTGGCCTCGGAGATGGCGCACTGCACGATCTCGTACTTGTCGGCATAACCGTTGGCGTCGAGCAGGGTAGCGACCTTCTGGGCAACGAGCGTGGAAGTAGCAGCGCCAGCACCGCAAGCCAAAACGATCTTCTTCATAGGTAATGTCTCCCTTCATGGTTTACTTTAGGTAAGTGTACCGCAGCGAGCGATGGCACTCAGCCTCGATGAGCTTTTATGCCAGTTTGCTTGCGCGCTGCGTATAATACATCTAGTACGTGTTGCCATACCGCTCGCTTTACGAGCGACTAAGGACTCTGAAATGCCCGATTCCC
>CANNPG010000022.1:0-12142 GCA_947507375.1 uncultured Collinsella sp.
ATCGTTGCACTCGAGCCGTGTTTCCAATTGGAATGTTTTGGCTAGACGCGCCGCTTTGGGGTACCATAGCTCCACTATCAACTGCCGCTCAGCACGGCAGCCTTGATGAGCCCTTGCCCTTCTCCTGGGAATTATGATCGGGCATCAATCTGCTGAGTGGCCCGAATCCCAGGAGGGGACTCTATATGCAAAAGGAATACCTGTCCGCCGCGGCGGAGGTACTCAGCGACCAAGGTGTCGATGAGAACCTCGGCCTGAGCAACGACGAGGCGTCGTCGCGCCTCGCCAAGACAGGCCCTAACAAGCTCGAGGAAGCCGAGAAGACACCGTTGTGGAAGCGCTTCTTTGAGCAGATGGCCGATCCCATGGTCATCATGCTGATCGTTGCCGCCGTCATCAGTGCACTCACGGGCATGGTCAAGGGCGAGGCGGACTTTGCCGACGTCGCCATCATCATGTTCGTCGTTATCGTCAACTCGGTGCTGGGCGTGGTTCAGGAGGCCAAGAGCGAGGAGGCTCTCGAGGCCCTGCAGGAGATGAGCGCGGCGCAGTCCAAGGTGCTGCGCGACGGCAAGCTCGTGCACCTGCCGAGCGCCGAGCTCGTGCCCGGTGACGTGATCATGCTCGAGGCGGGCGACTCCGTCCCGGCCGACTGCCGCGTGCTCGAGAGCGCCACGATGAAGATCGAAGAGGCTGCACTCACCGGCGAGTCCGTGCCCGTCGAGAAGCATGCCAACGTGATCGAGCTCGCCACCGGCACTGACGACGTGCCGCTCGGCGACCGCAAGAACATGTGCTACATGGGCTCTACCGTGGTGTACGGTCGCGGTCGCGCCGTCGTGGTCGGCACCGGCATGAACACCGAGATGGGCAAGATCGCCGGCGCTCTGGCCGAGGCCAAGGAAGAGCTCACGCCGCTGCAGGTGAAGCTTGCCGAGCTCAGCCGCATCCTTACCATTATGGTTATCGTCATCTGCGTCGTTATCTTTGGTGTCGACATCATCCGCCACGGCGTGGGCAACGTTCTTACCGACCCGACCGCCCTGCTCGACACCTTTATGGTCGCTGTCTCGCTTGCCGTCGCCGCCATCCCCGAGGGCCTGGTTGCCGTCGTGACCATCGTGCTGTCGCTTGGCGTGACCAAGATGGCCAAGCGTCAGGCAATCATCCGCAAGCTCTCTGCCGTCGAGACCCTTGGCTGCACGCAGACCATCTGCTCCGACAAGACCGGTACCCTCACCCAGAACAAGATGACCGTCGTCAAGCACGAGCTCGCCGCACCTAAGGAGAAGTTCCTGGCCGGCATGGCTCTGTGCTCCGATGCCCAGTGGGACGAGGAGCTGGGCGAGGCCGTGGGTGAGCCGACTGAGTGCGCGCTCGTCAACGACGCCGGCAAGGCGGGGCTCACCGGCCTGACCGCCGAGCACCCGCGCGTGGGCGAGGCCCCGTTTGACTCGGGTCGCAAGATGATGTCCGTGGTCGTCGAGACCCTGGACGGCGAGTACGAGCAGTACACCAAGGGCGCGCCCGACGTGGTGATTGGCCTGTGCACCCACATCTACGAGGGCGATAAGGTCATTCCGCTGACCGAGGAGCGTCGTGCCGAGCTCGTGGCCGCCAACAAGGCCATGGCCGACGAGGCCCTGCGCGTGCTGGCGCTGGCAAGCCGCACCTACATCGAGGTCCCGAGCGACTGCAGCCCCGCTGCGCTCGAGCACGACCTGGTCTTCTGCGGCCTGTCCGGCATGATTGACCCTGTCCGCCCCGAGGTCGCCGACGCCATCCGCGAGGCCCACGATGCCGGTATTCGCACCGTCATGATCACGGGCGACCACATCGACACCGCCGTGGCCATCGCCAAGCAGCTGGGCATCGTCACCGATCGCAACCATGCCATCACCGGTGCCGACCTCGATCGCATGAGCGACGAGGAACTCGACGCGCACATCGAGGACTACGGCGTGTACGCCCGCGTCCAACCCGAGCACAAGACACGCATCGTCGAGGCTTGGAAGTCGCGCGACCAGATCGTGGCCATGACGGGCGACGGCGTCAACGACGCCCCGTCCATCAAGCGCGCCGACATCGGCGTGGGCATGGGCATTACTGGTACCGACGTCACCAAGAACGTCGCCGACATGGTGCTCGCCGACGACAATTTCGCTACCATCATCGGTGCCTGCGAAGAGGGCCGTCGCATCTACGACAACATCCGCAAGGTCATCCAGTTCCTGCTTTCGGCTAACCTTGCCGAGGTCTTCTCGGTGTTCATCGCCACGCTCATCGGCTTTACCATCTTCCAGCCGGTGCAGCTGCTGTGGGTGAACCTGGTCACCGACTGTTTCCCCGCGCTCGCGCTGGGCATGGAGGACGCCGAGGGCGACATCATGAAGCGCAAGCCGCGCAACGCCAAGGACGGCGTCTTTGCCGGACATATGGGTCTGGACTGCGTGGTCCAGGGCCTAATCATCACCGTGCTGGTGCTGGCGAGCTTCTTTGTGGGCGTGTACTTTGACATGGGCTACATCCACATCGCCGATATGATCGCCGGCAATGCCGACGAGGAAGGCGTGATGATGGCGTTCATCACGCTCAACATGGTCGAGATTTTCCACTGCTTCAATATGCGCAGCCGTCGTGCGTCGCTGTTCACCATGAAGAAGCAGAACAAGTGGCTGTGGGCTTCCGCCGCGCTGGCACTGGTGCTGACGGTGATCGTGACCGTGCAGCCGACGCTTGCCGAGATGTTCTTTGGCCCTGTGACGCTTGAGCTCAAGGGCGTTCTTGCCGCGCTGGGTCTGGCCTTCCTGATCATCCCGCTGATGGAGATCTACAAGGCGATCATGCGCGCTGTGGAGAAAGAGTAACGTACCTGTCCGGGCCCGCCCCACGCCCTTTCTCCCTCACTGGTCCTCGCGCTTTGCGCTGCGGGATCGTTCGGGAGAAAGGGCTTCCGGGGCGGGCCCTGCGGTATCCTTGCTGGCTTTTCTCCCGCGCGGATGATAAAGGGCTGAGGGAAAGTTTGTGAGCTGGTCGGGCTTTGCCCGGCCAGCTCTTTTTGATTTAAAATACCTGCTCAGTTGTGATTTTGGGTGCTGGGAGGCGCTTGTGGGCAAGGCTAAGGCTAAGGCGAAGAAAAAGACGACGGGGGCGCGGGCTAAGCGCGATCGTCGTCGGAAGCTTGCGACCGAGGCCCCCGCATCAGCCGAGGAGCTGCTGGCAAACGTGCCGGGACTCGACGCGCTGCAGGATGTTCCGGCGTTCGATGACCTGCCGGTCGATGAAGCTCAGCAGGCGGCATTTGACGACTTTTGCGCACATGCCGAGGAGCCCGAGCAGATGCAGCTTGGCGCCGTGGTGCGCTTGGATCGCGGGTTTCCGCTGGTGGCGACTGCCGATGATGCCTTCCGCGCCGAGCATGCCGTGGGGTTTGCCAAGTCGCGCGGCGAGGACGAGGTCCTGCTGCCTGCCGTGGGCGACCGTGTGGCGGTGCGCCGCGCTCCCGGGCACGATATGGGCGTGATTGAGTGCGTTCTGCCGCGCCGTACGAGCTTTGAGCGTTGGCGCGGCCGTGCCCGTGGAGAGCGCCAGGTGCTCTGCTCCAACGTGGATAGCGTGCTAATCGTGCAGGCGCTCGGTGCCGGTGAGGTGCTGCTCGACCGCGTGGCGCGCTCGCTGGTGTTGGCGCTCGACTGCGATGCCGAGCCGGTGGTGGTGCTCACCAAAGCTGACCGCTGCGATGCCGAGGAGCTCGAGCGCGATCTGGACCGCGTGCGCCGCCTAGTGGGCCCGGACGTGCGCGTGATCGTGACGTCTTCTGCCGAGGGCCGCGGCCTGGACGAGGTCCGTGCCTGCGTGCCTGCCGGGAGCTGCGCCATGATTCTGGGCGAGTCGGGTGCCGGCAAGTCGACGCTGCTCAATGCACTGCTGGGCCACGATACGTTGGCGACCGGCGGTGTGCGCGAACGCGACGACCAGGGCCGTCACACTACCGTCGCGCGCGTGATGGTGGCGCTGCCGGGCGACGCCGGCGTGATCGCCGATGCCCCGGGCCTGCGCAGCCTACCGCTCGTGGGTCACGAGCGGGGTCTGGCGTGCGCCTTCCCCGAGATTGTCGAGGCATCGCACGCGTGCCGGTTTGGCGATTGCACGCATACCCATGAGCCGGGCTGCGCCGTTCGCGAGGCCGAGGACGCCGGGCAGATCGACAGCCTGCGTCTGGAAACGTTCCAAAACTTGGCGTCATCCATGCGCGTGAGCGCTCAAATGCTCGATCCCGATGTCCATCTGTAATTGATTTTTCCTATGACAGCCGTCTCCCAACTGTTCGGGAGACGGCTTTTTTGCTGCGGAAAAGCCTCGAAACATGCAGTTTGCTGACGTGCTGACCAAAACCTTGCCACGAGCTTGACGGGCTGGTCAGCTTTTGGTCAGCGATTGGTTTGACATCGAAAACCAAGATCGCGATTGCGCCGCTTTGCGCTCTGACCGCCCAGACAATGGTGGTACGGGCATTCGCCCGGCACTGCCATGAGAGGAGCGGCCGTGAACAAGAGCAAGCGCATCGCCATCAGTCTGGTCGCGGGCGTGCTCGCTGCTCTGCTCTGCATGGTTTACGGCTCGTCGATCCGCTCGCAAGCCGAACAGGTCCAGGCTGAGACCTTGGCCAAGTACGGTGGCGATCGCGTCGAGGTATGCGTCGCGGCGCGCGATATCGATGTGGGCGAGACCCTCGATGAGACCAATGTCATAACCCAGGAATGGCTGACGAGTCTGCTGCCGCGTGACGCGGCGACCGAGCTGCGCCAGGTGCGCGGCGACGTGACGACTTCGCGTATTCCCAAAAACGCCGTGATCTGCAATGTCTACACCAAGGCCGAGAGCCACAAGCTCGAGGTGCCTAAGGGCAAGGTCGCCGTTTCGGTGGCGGTCGATGCCGAGCACTCGGTCGGCGGTGCCACGGGCGTGGGCAGCTATGTGGACGTGTACGTGCAAAAAGATGGCGTAACCGATCGACTGTGCGGCGCGCGCGTGATCGATACCAGTGAGAATTCCGGTGCCACGCGCGAGGGCAAGATCGAATGGGTGACGCTGGCGGCTGACCCCGAAGACGTCAAGGAACTGCTGGGGGCATCGGGCAAGGGAACGGTCAGCTTGACGATTCCCGCCACGGCGCGCGGCAAAAAGAGCGGAGGCGACGAGTGATGAAGGCGATCTGGCTTGCGTGCTGCGCGTGCGGCGATTACGGGCTGTTGCAGCAGGAAGTCGAGGGCCGTGATGCGGGTGCACAGGTGCTTCGCGTGGGTGACCTGGACGGGCTGGTTTCCATGGCTCGGGCGTTTCCGTCGCGCCGCGGGGCTGCCATCATCGCGGCGTCTCTGTTTGATATCGAAGATGTGCGCAAGACTGTTGCGCGCCTGACGGCCGAAGGCCGCGTGAGTCGCGTGGTCGTGTTGATAGAAGTGCTCGATCCGTCGGATATCGAGGGACTGTTTCGCGCGGGGGCGACCGAGGTCATCGCTGTGCGCAGTATATGCGGCAACGGGCGCGCGGGCGAGGGAGCGGTTGATTCCGATCGGCGCATGACGATTGAGCCCGATGCTTTTGTTGATAGGGAACCCGGGGCGCCTCGCGCTACAAGAGGCCCGCGTGTTGATGATTATGGAAAAGCGGAAGCCGAGCATGGTCGGCGCCCCCGGAACCCCCTTGTATACGATGACGCTGGAGGGCCGGCACAGCATGCTGGCGACTCCCCGGCTGTAGATATGGGATACGTGCACGGCGTGAATCTGGCGGATGAACTCGACGAAGTTGAGGGCTTTGCCGGGTGCGGCGAGTTGTCGCTGATGCAGCATGAGCAGATTGCACAGAACGAGCCTGCCTTGCAGACCGAACAAGCCGCCATGCCGGCTTGGACGCAGCGTGTGGTTGCGGCGGGGGAGACGGGGACGCTGTCGCCGACGCCCGCCCCGCCGCCTCCGATGCCGCCGGCAGACGCTGCCGCTCCGCAGCATCGAGCTCCGGTCATCTGCGCCATTTCGGGTTCGGGCGGTTGCGGCAAGTCGACGATCGTTGCCACCATGGCACACACATCGTCGCTGTTGGGCTTGCGTGCCGCCGTGCTCGACCTGGACCTGATGTTTGGAAACCTTTACGACTTGTTAGGCGTCGATGCTCCGCGCGATATGGCGGCACTTATCGAGCCGTCGGCGGCGGGCGCGCTCACCGAGCCGGATATCGTAGCCACATCGATGCGCGTGGCGCCGGGCGTTACGCTCTGGGGTCCCGTCGCGGCGCCCGAGCAAGCCGAGCTCATGGCACGTCCGGTGGAGCTATTGCTTGATGTCCTGCGTCGCGAATCCGACGTGGTCTTTATCGATACCTCGGTCTTTTGGGGCGATGCCGTGGCGGCTGCGGTGGCGGCGAGCGACCGTTGCCTGGTCGTTGGCGATGCGGCGGTGTCGTCCGCGACATCGGCGTCGCGCGTCATTGAACTGGCAAGTCGAGTAGGTGTGCCGCGCACGCGCATGAGCGCCGTGTTCAACCGGTTCGGTGCGCGCGGGGCAGACGAGGACGTCGCCATGCGCTTTGAGATTGCCTGTGCGTTGAGCTCCAAGATTCGTATCGCCGATGGCGGGCAGGATCTCGCCGCGCTCATGGCGTTTGGGCGCGCTGACGAGGCAGTGGGGCAGACCAGCGCTTTTGCGACCAGCGTGCGCGAGGCCACGCGCGAGATGCTCGTGGAACTGGGGTGCGCCGTCGGCCCTTGGAGCGATATGGTCGCCGACCGTGCAATGCGCACCGAACGCCCGCGTATTCGCCTTCCCTGGTCGCGCGAGGGTGATCAGCGATGAGCCTGCAAACGAGGATTAAGGCTGCCGGCACTGCAGCGGCGGCAGCGCCTGTAGATGCGGGGCGTCGCCGCGCGGTGAAACGACGCACCAAGCGCGCCGTGATGGACCGCATGGGTTACGACGAAGTGGCGCGTATCAGCGCCTATATCGACCCGGCACTTGCCCGCTCGGAATTGCGTCCTGCGGTGGAGGCGGCGCTCAATGTTGAGGAGCCGACCGATCTCGCGACGCCCGAGCGCGAGACTATCATCGACGAGATTTTGGATGACGTGGTGGGCTTGGGGCCGTTGCAGCCGCTCATCGAGGACGACACCGTTACCGAGATCATGATCAACGGCTGCTGCTCGGCTTTCTTTGAACGCGGCGGCGTCTTGTACCCCATCGAGCATGCGTTTGAGGATGATGAGCAGATCCGGGTGCTTATCGACCGCATCATCTCGCCACTTGGCCGCCGTATCGACGAGCGCAGCCCCATCGTCAACGCCCGCCTCAAAACGGGCTATCGCGTCAACGCGGTGATTCCGCCTGTGGCGATTGACGGACCGATTCTCACCATCCGAAAGTTCTCGGACCGTATCTGCTCGCTGGACGAGCTTGTGGGGCTGGGGTCGCTGCCGCTTTGGTATGCGCAGCTGCTGTCATGCGCGGTGTCGCTGAGACAAGACCTGGCGGTTGCGGGAGGCACGGGATCTGGTAAGACCACCCTGCTCAACGCGTTGTCATGCGAGATTTCCACCGGCGAGCGCATCGTGACGATCGAGGACTCTGCCGAGCTCAAGTTTGCGCATCATCCGCACGTGGTGCGTCTAGAGGCGCGCGAGGCTTCAATTGAGGGCGAGGGCGCGGTGACGATCCGCGACCTGGTGACCAATGCCCTGCGCATGCGCCCCGACCGCATCGTGGTGGGTGAGGTGCGCGGTGCCGAGTGCTGCGACATGTTGCAGGCCATGAACACGGGCCACGACGGGTCGCTCACCACACTTCATGCGGGTTCCGAGCAGGAGACCGTGGTGCGTCTGACGTTGCTTGCACGTTATGGCATCGATCTGCCGAGCGAGCTCATCGAGGAGCAGATTGCCATGGCGCTCGACGGCATCGTGATGTCCGAGCGCTACGCCGATGGCAGGCGCTTCGTCTCCTCGTATTCGGGGGTGCGTCGCGCCGCGTCGGGCGGCGTAGAGCTCGAGCGCTATGTGACTTTCGATGCCGCCGAGCGCACCTGGACGCTTGACCGCGAGCCGCCGTTTATCGCAGAAGGCCTGCGGTCGGGGACGCTCACACAAGAGGAGGTGGACGAATGGAGGTCGCTGTGCCCCTCGTCGTAGGGGGTTTGGCAGGGTTTTCTGTCGCGACGGCGTGCGGGGCGGAACCTCGTGTGCCGCAGGTGCCGCCGGCGGAGCTGGCGCGTCAGGCGTTCGAGACGGTGGCAGAGAAGCTGCCGCGTGAGCTGGTGGAAAACGATCTGCTGAAAAAGATTGCCCGTTCGTGGGCATCGCTGGCTCCGGCGCGTCGCCTTGGCCTCGTGATCGAGGATGCTTCGGAGCGTTTGGCGTTTCTGCTGCTATCGAGCGGTGTCTGCTGCGTTTTGCTAACGATGGTGTCGTTATCGCCCCTCGGATTTGCCTTGGGACTTGTTGCTCCGATTGCCGTTGGCGCCGCCCGGGATGGCTTTGAGAGCCGGCGCGAGCAACACGATGCAGAAGAGGCTATGCCCGAGGCGTTTACCGCACTTTCCATGTCGCTTGCCTCGGGACATTCGCTGGCCCAGGGCATGCGCTTTGTGGGCGCTCATGCGCAAGAACCGGTGCATACCGAGTTTTTGCGGGTGGCGGCGGCAATCGATTGCGGCATCTCGGCGACCGACGCGCTCGATGACTTGCTCGTGCGCATCGACGCCCCCGGCCTTTCGCTTGTGACCTTGGCGCTTAAGGTGTCACAGCGCACCGGCGCTCCGCTTGCCGACTTACTGTCCGAGGCGTCGAGCATGGTGGGGGAGCGCATTGAGCTCAAGCGCCGCCTAGATGTTAAGACGTCGCAGGCCCGCATGTCTGCGCATATGGTCGCGGCGATGCCGACGGGCATGTGCGCGGTGTTGGCGCTGCTTTCGGCAGATTTTCGTCGCGGTCTTGCGACGCCTGCCGGCGCGGGCGCTGTGGTGCTGGGTCTTGCCCTCAACGCCGTTGCCCTGGTGGTTATCAGGCGCATTATGCGGGTGGAGCTATGAGCGCCCCGGTTGCAGTTGCGGCTTGCCTGTGCGCTCTGAGTGTATTTGTCGCGACGGGTTTGGATCGGGCGGATGCACGCAAGATCGCAGAGGCCTGCAAGCGCGAGGCGGTGCTGGTCGCTGCCGCGGGTCGCTCGGTGGTCGATGCTCTGACCGCGCGAATGAAGGGCGCGGTTGGAGCGGGCGGCCCGGCGCGAGTGTCGCTCGGCGAAGTGTCCGAGATGATCGATGTTGTGCGCTTGGGTCTTTCGGCCGGTCTTTCGTTTGATGCGGCGCTTGAGATTTTCTGCGCCAACCGCCGGTCAGTGCTGGCTCTTCGACTTGAGCGGGCCTGCATGGCGTGGCAGGTGGGCGTGGGCACGCGTGAGGACGAGTTGTTGGCCGCCGCGCGCGACCTGGACGTGCGAGCGCTCGAGACCTTTGCCATCACGGTGGGACAGGCGCTCGCCCTGGGTGCCCCACTTGCCGAGACACTGGCCGCTCAAAGTCGCGAGATCCGTGCGGCTCATCGCGCCGCGGTCGAGCGCGAGATCGAGCGTGCGCCCATCAAGCTGCTGATTCCCACCGGCACACTCATCTTGCCGGCGTTGCTTCTGTCCATATTGGGCCCGCTGTTGGGAGCAGGCGGGATGATGTAGGGAGGAATACATGAACACGATGACTGACGTTGCTGGCAAGGTCTGGAGCTGGGCTGTTTGCCAGTCAATTCGCGCTCGCCAGCATGCCGGGGAGCTACTGCAGGAGGAGAGTGCGCAGGGCACCACCGAATACGCTATCTTGGTCGGCGTGCTCGTGGTGATCGCCATCATTGCCATTGTCGCATTTAAGGGCAAGGTCCAAGATCTATGGAACGCTATCAGCGAGGGCATCAACAGCCTGTAGAGGGCGAGCGCCCCATCGGGGTGCTGCTGGTGTTTGCTTGCCTGACCGTGGCGATAGCGGCGGTGCTTTGGGGGCTTAACGCCGCGCGGCAGCAGCGTCCTGGGGCCGCCTTCGATTCGGGCTCAGATTCGGCGGTGGCGTCTCAAAAAGATGAGATGCGAGATGCGGACGATTCGGATGTCGCTGTCACGGCGCAAACCTTTCTGCGGACGCTCGACAAGCGGTCTGGCACTGCGACGGATTCACCTGAGGACAACGCGATTGCGGTCCGGCTTGCATGGTCCGAGGACCGACCGATGACCGAGGCAGCGGCGGATATGTTACGCGCCTACCGCGAGGTGCCAACGGCCCAGCTCGCCCTGAGCGGCTATCTCGATATTAAGGGCAACGTATGGGGCGCCATCGTGCGCGATGGGCGCGGCTGGGTCGATATGGTGACGGTTGCCGCGGATGCCGGCGATGCTTCGTGTCGTCTGCGCGCCGTGCGTCTGGTCCCGCAAACAATAAGCTCAAAGAAGGGATCGTGAAATGCATGGCGTTCTGCGTGAAGAGGTTGCCCAAGCGACTGTGGAATACGCCATCGTTACAGTGGCGCTGTTATCGATCGTGCTGGCGATCGCGGGGCTTTGGCGTGCTGGCACCGATGGGCGCTTGGCGGCGCTGGTTGAGCGGGCGGCATCTCATGGCGTTGCCTCGACGTCGGTTATCGACGCCGCTGCGGGTGCTAAGGACATCGCGTTGTATTGATATCGCGCGCGAGGACCGGGCGCAGTCTACGGTCGAGGCCGCTTTTTTGCTGCCGACGTTTCTGACGCTCATCCTTCTCGCACTGCAACCAGTGTGCCTGCTCTATACGCGCGCGGTCATGGAGTCTGCCGCCGCCGAGACCGCGCGGCTCATGACCACGACGACGGCGGAGGACGACGATCTTAAGGAGTTCACCCGCCGCCGGCTTGCCGCAGTGCCCAACGTTTCGATCTTTCATGCCGGCGGGCCGTTGTCGTGGGATATCGAGCTTGGCCGGGCCGGTGCGGGTGGCGTCTCGTCCGTGTCCGTTTCCGGCGAGGTCAAGCCGTTACCTGTGATCGGTGCGTTTGCGCAGGCTATGGGTTGTACCGCCGAGGGCGGCTACGTTGAGCTCAAGGTCGATGTCTCGTATCAATCGCGTCCCGAATGGCTGGAGGGAGATTATGATTCGTGGATTGCTGCATGGGATTAAGCGTTTCTGGTCTAGATGCGTTTTGACGCGCCGTCCGAGCTGCCATCGCAAGCGAGGCGGCTTTATGGGCCGCGCCGGTGTTGATCTGTTTATCGAAGACAGCGCCTATACCACGCTTTCTTCTGCCGTGGTCATCCTAGTGGTGCTCACGTTGTTGTTTTCGTCGACCGCGGCGATATGGAGCATGTCGCGTGCCGGGGATACCCAGGTGGCGACCGATAGCGGCGCGCTGGCGGGTGCCAACGTAGTGTCGTCCTATCACACGGCTGCCACGGTGGTTGATGCGAGCATCTTGAGTCTGGGGCTAGCGGGGTTTGCCACGATCGGGACGGGCCTGGTCGCCATCCTCATCCCGGGTGCCGAACCAGTTGCCGGCAATATGATCGACACCGGGATCGAGATCATTAAAACGCGTAACAAGTTTGCCAAAAGCGCATCGGAAGGCTTACAGAAAATCGAGACGGCTTTGCCGTATCTGATTGCCGCGCGTGCCACGCAGGCGGTGTCGGCGCGGGATACCGATAGTGTGACCTATACCGGTACGGCGCTTGCTGTGCCCAGGACATCCGAGTCGGACTTCGCTGCGCTCAAAGGGTCAGAGATCTCGACCGATACCATTAAAGACACATCAGATGATTTAGAGCGTGCGGCCGAGGAGCTGCGGAAGGCTTCTGAGGACACGGCGAAGGCTAAAGAGCGCGCTTGGCTGGCGGATTGTGGTAGGTCTGACAAGGGCTCGGTTAGCAGCTGTTCTTGCATGTGGGAGCGTGCGAAAAGCCTGACGGATCTCTCTGGTGCTCAAAATCCGCATTACGCTTCGAGCGTCACATGGGAACCGCAAGTGGCGCTCGATCGCGCGAAGGCCTACTATCGCCAGCGCCTGGCAAATGAGAAACCGCTTGGCGGGGGTCCGGAAAAACAGGCAGATTCTGCTGCACGAAAGGTATTCTTCGCTTATGCGAG
>CANNPG010000023.1:0-11787 GCA_947507375.1 uncultured Collinsella sp.
ACTTTCGCGCGAATAATGATAGTGAGAAATTATTCTCGTCAGAGAATATAGTTTCGAGTTAGCGTGCACCTCGGCGTCGCTTCGGTGGAAAACAAAGGCGGAGCAGCCGTTCAGGTCGCCCCGCCGCAGGTAAACCGCTTAGTTGATATGTCCGCCGCCCGCTGTCATCTGAGCCGCATGCTCCAGCTGGTCTGCTATGGCCTCCCAGCTTTCGCGCGCGGCCTTCGTAGAACCGGGAAAGTTTACGACAAGTGTATGACCTCGTTGCATGCAAATAGCGCGCGAGAGCATGGCGCGGCGCGTCTTGGTCATGGAGTACGCGCGAATCGCCTCTGCAATACCCGGCACATCGCGGTCGCAGACGGCACGCGTCGCCTCGGGCGTCACATCGCGCATCGAAAGCCCCGTGCCGCCGCAGGTGAGCACGACATTGGCGTGGCACTCATCGGTGGCTTCCACAATGGCATCACCGATCTCGCTGACGTCATCGCGCACGACCACATGTGAGGCGACCGTCCAGCCCTGTGCCTCGATAAGTTCCTCGAGTGCGGCTCCAGCCTCGTCCTGGGCAAGATCACGCGTATCCGAGCACGTCACAATCGATATCTTCAACTCCACAGCATTCCTCCTACAACACGGTGCCCTCGGGCAGGTCGACGCGAACAACGTCCACGACATCTCCCGCCTTGAGCTCGCACGGTCCTTCGTCAATACGCAGCAGGCAGTTGGCCCGCTGCATCGTGCCGAGCAGCGCCGAATTCTGCGTCTTGGCCTCGGTCACCATCAGCTCACCGGTCTTGGGGTCGCGCAAAACCGTGGCGCGATCGAAGAAGCGTCGGTCCTGGCGCTTTTTCACACCGTGTGTGAGCGTCGCCTGCTGCACGGGACGCGGACCCCCGGCAAAGCCGCGCATCTTGCGAATCGCCGGACGGGCGAGCATCTCAAAGCCCACATACGCCGCAGCCGGATTGCCTGAAAGCCCCAGGTAGGGCTTACCCCCGAGCAAGCCAAACGTGATGGCCTTGCCCGGACGCATCGAGATGCGATCGAACAGCACCTCGCCCTCGCGCCGGACGAGCGCCGTCACATAGTCGTAATCGCCCGCCGAGGCGCCACCGCTCGTAATGACAAAATCGCACTCCTGCACGGCACGATGCACCAGCTCGGCAATCGCCTGCTCATCATCGGGCGCAATGCCGTAGAACACGGGCTCGGCTCCCGCATCGAGCGCCTCGGCCATCAACGCCGAGGAGTTGGAATCGCGAATCTGACCGCGCGCCGGTACTTTACTCGGTGCGACCAATTCCGTGCCCAGCGAGATGATGCCCACACGTGGGGCAGCGTGCACCTTCACGCTCGCGTAACCGGCGCTTGCCAGCAGGCCCGCGCCCGCCGGAGCCACGACCTCGCCGGCGTGTATCACAACATCGCCGGCATGGGCCTCCTCGGCGGCAGAGCGAACGTTCTCCCCCACCTTGGCCGGCGCCGAGAAGCTGACGTGCGAGCCCTCGTTGCCGTCGCCGTCAAGCACCTCGACGATCTCGTATTTCACTACGGCATCGGCACCCTCGGGCACCGGCGCGCCTGTCATAATGCGGACCGTCTCGCCCGGGCCAAGAGCACCCTCAAACACATGGCCCGCAGCCTCATGTCCGATAACGTCGAGCGTCACCGGCGTCTCACCAGACGCCTGCGCCAAGTCCGCCGAGCGCACGGCATATCCGTCCATAGCGCTGTTGGCAAACGGCGAAATGTCGGTATCGGCCATAGCATCCTCGGCCAAGGGAAAACCAACCGCCTGCCACACGGGAATCTCTACGAGATTGGTCGGAGCAACGTGCGACAGAACAATCGACTGCGCGTCCTCCAGCGGAATGAGTTTCTCTGCCATATGCACCTCTTAATGCCACGGCGCACAACAGGAGCGCCGATTCTTTATGCTTGTCTCAGTATAATCCCCCGACGCGCGACCGCGATTTGGCCTGTACCCGCAAATACACCTGTCGGCCGCAAGCCGCGAAACAGAATGGAAACCAACCCACCGGCTCGTCGCGTTTGCCGCGTTTTATAATGCTTGCGTTGCAACCTAAAAGAGGAATATATGGCTCATAACAACAAACCCGAAAGCGCAAACGAAGCGCAGGATCATTCCCAGCCGCTCGACGATGGCGGCTTTTTCTCCCTGAACGACGTCATCACGGCAGGCAGGCATCAACTTACCCGCTCCGAGCATCTCTTGGCTGCCGACACGCGCCGCAACGCCCGCAACCTACTCGCGAGCGCCAAGTTGCTCGCGCTCGTCGTCATTGTCTCGCTCGCCATGGGCGTTGCCGCTTGGACGTTTTTGGCCTCGCTGAATATCGCCACCGACTATCGCGAGCACCATGCGTGGATTTACGCACTGCTTCCCGTTGTGGGCGTTGCCACCGCATGGGTGTACAAAAACCACGGTCTTGCCGCCAAACGCGGTAACAACCTGGTCATCGACTCCGCTCTGGGCACACGCCTCATCCATATGCGCATGGCCGTCCTCACCTTCGTCTGCTCCACGCTCACGCACCTAACGGGCGGATCGGCCGGTCGCGAGGGAGCTGCGGTGCAGATTGGCGGCACCATCGCCAGCAACATCTCGAGCCTCGCCCACCTCAAAAAGCATGACCACCACGACCTCATGCTTGCCGGCATCTCGTCGGCCTTTGGCGCCGTATTCGGTTCGCCCCTTGCCGGAGCTTTCTTTGGCATGGAGATGTGCTTTATCGGCAAGATCGACTACACCGCAGGCATCTACTGCCTGGTCGCCTCGTTTACCGGCTACTTTACGTCGCTTGCCTTGGGAACCGAGTACGAGGCGAATGTTATCGCCAGCGTTCCCAACATGACACCACGGACGGTTGTCATCGTAGTCATCAGCGCCATCATCTTTGGTCTCACCGCACGTCTCTTTGCCTGGTCGGTTCGTACCGTCAAGAGCCTGTACGGTCGCTTTATCACCAACTACCTTGCTCGCGCACTCGTGGGCGCGCTCGTGGTTTTGGCCGCCTATGCCCTCCTCGACGCCTGGGACTACGCCGGCCTTTCCACGTGGCTTTCCGGCGCCGGATTTGCCGGCAACACCACCCTGACGGACGCAGCCATCAAGTTGGTCGTCACAGCGCTTACCCTGGGCGCAGGCTTCCAAGGCGGCGAGGTCACGCCCCTGTTTGGCATCGGCGCGGCACTCGGTGGCTGGATCGGTTGCCTTACCGGGCTCGACCCCAGTTTTCTGGCGGCTCTCGGCATGCTCGGCGTGTTCTGCGCCGGCCTCAACGTGCCCATCACCACCTGCATGATGGCCATCGACCTGTTCCACGGCACGGCAGCCGGCTTCTTTGTCATCGTGGCCTTTATCAGCTATCTCGTCGGCGGGCACCGCGGCGTGTACCCCGCCCAACGCATCATCTCACCCAAGCGCCGTTCGCTTATTGTGGATGAGGGCGGTACGGTAGCGGATGCTATCGAGCGCCACAACGACCTGATAGAGTAGACGTAAGTATTCGCCGTGCAGCCACAATCGGGGGCAATTCGACCTGAGCGCGACCGCACCGTCACGCCATACGCCGGGAGTCGCCCCATGCACGCAACTGATTTTGGACGTACGCTCATCATCGCCAACCCCGCCGCCCAGTCGGGTGCGGCGCGCGAAGTTGCCGAGCGTCTGCAGCGCTTTTTGGACATGACCGCACGCGCATCCCAGTTTGACCTGGTGCTAACCGAGCGAATGGGACACGCCAAGGAGCTGGCCGCCCAAGCAACGGGCTATCGCACCGTTATCGCACTCGGCGGCGACGGCGTGATCCACGAGGTCGTCAATGGCTTGATGGCGCAAAAGGAGAAAGCCCGCCCCGCTCTTGCCATCTTACCCGTGGGCTCCGGCAATGATTTTGCCCAGACACTCGGAATCGACGATTTCTCCGGCAAAGATTTTGGCGCGCTGCTCACCTGCGAGCTGCAGCGTCAGGACATCGGGCGCATTCGCTCGTGGAGCCCTGCGAGCGGCAACGGCGAGGCTGCCGTTGAGTACTACGACCAGACGCTTTCGGTCGGCATCGATGCCGCCATCGGCCTGAGCACCACCGAGCTACGCAAAAAGACGGGCCTCGCCGGCGCTCCGCTCTACACTCTTTCGGGACTTGAGCAGTTTGGCCTACGCTATCGCAACTACCCCATGACAGCCAGCTTTGACGGCGCGCCCGCCGAGCGCGTAAGGGCGATCATCATGGCGATTCAGCTGGGCCCCACGTATGGCTCGGGCTATCGCATCTGCCCCGATGCCGACCCCTGCGACGGCATGCTCGACGTCTGCTACGCCTGCGGCCCCGTCCCTCGCGCGGTAGCCCTGCCTATGTTCCTTTCGGCCAAGGACGGCCATCATACCAAGCTGCCGCCGGTTCGCATGCGCCGCTGCCGCCATGCCGAGCTCACTTTTGAGGAGCCCGACTACCCCATCCAGGCCGACGGCGAGCCCGTTGTCGCCTCGCGCATTGAGGTCGACATCCTCAGCGGCGCCCTCCACGTCTGGCACCCCACCCGCTAACCCCACCTAAGTTGCGGTGAAATAGGGACTGTTTATGCATCTAAAGCCGCAAAACAGTCCCTATTTCACCGCAACTTATGAGAAGGCTATTCTTCGCTGCCCGGCTTGCGACGGTTGGCCTTTTTAATGGCGTTGAAGTGCTTGTCATTGAGCCTGCGCTGGCGAGAGCGCTGAGGCACCTTGGTCTTTACGCGTCGGCGCGGCGGACGGCCACGACGCTCAAGCTCTGCCCTCAGCTTACGCAGACAGCAGCTACGGTTCTGGAACTGGCTGCGGCTCTCGCGCGCCGTCACGGTAATTCCCGAAGGGATATGTTTCATGCGCACCGCCGAGTCCGTCGTGTTGACGCCTTGTCCGCCCGGACCCGTCGCGCGAAACACCTGCACCTCGCAATCGCGCGCCAACTCCTCGGCCGACATCTCGGCATAGCGCGCATACTCGCGCCATCCCATCTTGTTCTCGTCCATATCAACACCTCCCCTCATACAAAAAATGTGACAAAGGGAAAGTCCCTTTGTCACATCGCATACCAATCGCTTGTGTTGCGCGCTTAGGCGAAAGTGATCTCGCCGGTCTCGCAGTCCATATCGGCGATACGGGCCAGGCTCTCGACGCGGAAGCCGCGCTCGCGGAGCTTATCGCCGCCGCCCTGGAAGCCCTTCTCCACTGCAATGCCAATACCGGACACCTCGGCACCCGCAGCCTCGCAAATCTTGATAAGGCCCTCGAGCGCGCAGCCGTTGGCCAGGAAGTCGTCGATAATCAGGACCTTGTCGCCCTCGGACAGAAAACGCTTGCCAACGATAACCGGGTACTCCTTCTGCTTGGTAAAGGAGTAGATGGTCGTGGCATACTGCTCGCCGTCGAGGTTGATGGACTGTGCCTTCTTGGCAAAGACCACCGGCACGCCGCCAAAATGCTGGGCCGCAATGCAAGCCATGCCAATGCCCGAAGCCTCGATCGTCAGGATCTTGTTGATCTCGACACCCTCGAACAGACGGGCCCACTCGGCGCCCATATGGTCGAACAGCTCAACGTCGCACTGGTGGTTGAGGAAGGCATCAACCTTAAGGACGTTACCGGCCTTTACGATGCCGTCATGGCGAATACGATCCTCAAGCTCCTGCATGGCGCAACCCCTTCTCGCGGCAACGATACCGCGCGATTAATAAACGTTGTTCGATAGTCTACCACGGACCGACCCCCGCCCGCCCCACAAGCCGCATCGCACCACAAACCAGTCTTTTTGGAACGGCGCGAGTCGTGGCAGGCAGCCTCCCAACACGCTAATGCCGGGTGCGCGTCCTCACCAAACGTACCAATGTGAGCGCAAAGCCCACGGTAGCAACGGCCATCAGCACGTAGAATACCAAACGGAAGCCAAAGAGGAACACGTCCGGACGACCCGCCACATAGCTCGTGACCGTCTTGCCCATCGCCGCGCTCGTCTGTCCATACAGGATGCGCGACGCCGCCGTAATACCCAGCGCTATGCCCGCATAGCGCGCCAAGCTGCTCAAGCTGCCCGCAAAGCCAAGCGCCTCACGCGGAGCCGAACCCATATACAGCGAATTATTGGGACTCTGGAAGATCGACGTGCCGCACGACATAAACGCGACGCAGCACACAATCATCAAGATGGAAGAGTGCTCGTCAAGCGTGCTCACCGCAAAGAGACCGCACACGTACACGCCCAGGCCAACGGCCGTGGGCGCTTCACAACCAACACGGTCGGACACCGAGCCCGAAAGCGGGCCCACAAAGGCATTCACGACCGGCATCGCCAAAAACAACAGGCCGGAGATATCGGAGCTAAAGCCGTGGGCATCCTGAAAGTAGAACGGCAGCACAAACTCGGAGGCACCGATACCCACGAACACGATAAGCATGCAAGCCAGGTTAATCGTGAAAGCCGAGCTCGCAAAGCAGCGACGCGCCGCCTCTGTCAACGGCATAGGGCGTTCGCCAGCCTCCGGCTTCACATGCGGCAGCGTATAGAGTCCCACGATAAACGAGATTACGCCAATGGGCAGATTGATAAGGAAGATGCTCTCCCAGGGAAAGCTCGCCACCAGCACGCCGCCGAGCACGGGGCCGCACATCATGCCAAGAGCCACAAAGGTCGCCAGAATGCCCATGGCACGGCCGCGCTCACGCGCCGGAAACGACTCGGTGATGATGCCCATATTGTTGGCCATCGCGGCGGCACAGCCAATGCCCTGCACGAAACGCGCCAAGATAAGCACCTGGAGCGAAGCCGAAAGCCCGCAAAGCAACGAGCCACCCGTAAAGACGATTACACCAAGCTGGAACACATTCACCTTGCCGCGCACATCGCCCAAGCGGCCAAACGGCAGCATGGCGACGCACGTCGCGAGCAGATACACCGAGCTCACGAGCTGAATGCGGTCGAGACCCACCCCCAGCTCCTTTTGCATCACTGGGAGCGCCACCGTCACGATGCTCGCATCCAGACACGCCATAAAGGTCATGACGAGCACGGTGAACAGAATCGCCCATTTATTCTTACCGTGGGTGTCGCCCTCTAGGGCAATGTGTTCGCGGCGCAGCTGCTCGGCAGTTTTCTCCATGTATATCCTTTCTATCGTGCAACGCAAAAACGGGACCCCAATCGCCTACAAACGGACACGATCGGGGTCCCGCCTACGGAATCGGAACTATGAGGACGTCGTCAGCCGAAAAGCCGTCCCACGCCTCGCACGCACGCTAGCCTAGCACTGCTCGAGTGCCTGCTCAAGGTCGGCAATCAGATCGGCCGTGTCCTCGAGGCCGCACGACAAGCGCACCATGTCGGCGGAAATGCCACAGGCAATGAGTTCCTCATCGTTCATCTGGCGATGCGTGGCATTAGCGGGATGCAGGCAGCAAGTGCGGGCGTCGGCCACGTGCGTGGCGATCTGGGCGAGCTTGAGGCTCTTCATAAAGGTCTCGGCCGCCGCACGGCCACCGTTAAAGCCAAAGCTCACAACGCCGCAGGTACCGTTGGGCATGTACTTCTGAGCCAGGTCATAGTACTTGTCGCCCTCCAGGCCCGGATAGCTCACGAAGCGTACCTTGGGATGACTCTGCAGGAACTTGGCAACGGCCAGGCCGTTCTCACAATGACGCGGCATGCGCACATGCAGGCTCTCGAGCGAGCTGTTCAAGAAAAACGCCGCATGCGGGTTCTGCATGGGACCAAGATCGCGCATAAGCTGAGCGGTTGCCTTGGTAATGAAGGCACCCTCGCGACCGAACTTCTCGGCATAGGTCACGCCGTGGTAGCTCTCATCGGGCGTGGTAAGACCCGGGAACTTGTCCGCATGGGCCATCCAGTCAAACTGGCCGTGGTCGACGATCACGCCGCCCAGGTAGGCAGCATGTCCATCCATGTACTTGGTGGTGGAGTGCGTAACGATGTCGGCGCCCCACTCAAAGGGACGGCACATCACGGGCGTCGGGAAGGTGTTGTCGACCATCAACGGCACGCCGTGGTCATGTGCGGCCTTGGCAAAGCGCTCAATATCGAGCACGGCAAGGGCGGGGTTGGCAATCGTCTCGCCAAAGACAAGCTTGGTATTGGGCTCAAAGGCTGCCTCGAGCTCCTCATCGGTGCAGTCAGGGGCAACGAACGTGCAGGTCAAGCCCATGCGCTCCATGGTATGAGCAAGTAGGTTGTAGGTACCGCCGTAAATGGCAGAGCTTGCGACCACGTGATCGCCAGCACCGGCCACGTTAAAGATAGCGAGGAAGTTCGCAGCCATGCCCGAGCTCGTGAGCATCGCAGCGGCGCCGCCCTCCATCTCACAGATCTTGGCGGCAACCAAATCGCACGTGGGGTTCTGCAGACGGCTGTAGAAGTAGCCAGACTCCTCCAGGTCAAACAGCTTGCCCATGTGCTCGGACGTGTCGTACTTCCACGTGGTGGACTGGTAAATGGGCACCTGGCGCGGCTCCGCATCTCCCGGGTGATAGCCGCCCTGAACACATGTGGTACCGATAGTCTGCTCGCTCATATCTAGCTCCCTTGCCTGGGTTTTAGTTTTATTCGGTTCACGATACCGCTACCCTGCACCCCTCTCAACCCATCCCAAAGGTAGGTTGTTGGACAAATTGATCAGGGGTATTTATCTCAAGCCTTGGGCATTTACTCGATAGATAAAAATAAGGCATCCATGAAGCTCTCGATGATTACATGCACCGTCACGGGTACCATAGGCGGGTACACCGTAACCAAGGAGACAACGATGAAGCAAATCGATACGGCCCAGCTCGACATCACCGCCTGCCAGGCTCAGGCTGCCGAATACCACGCCCGTGGCTTTAACTGCGCTCAGGCCGTCGCCTGCACGCTCGCTCCCGCCGTCGGGCTCGACCCCCAGGTCGCCTTTACCCTCACCGAGGGCTTTGGCGCTGGCATGGGCGGTATGACCGAAACCTGCGGCGCTATCTCGGGCGCCGTGGCCATCATGGGCTTTGTAATGAGCGACGGCATGGAAAACCCCAAGACCAAGGGCCAGACCTACAAGCTGTCGCGCGGAATCGCCAAGCGTTTTGGCGAGAAGAATACGACGACCGTCTGCGGCACGCTCAAGGGCATCGGATCGGATAAGGGTCCGCTCCGCAGCTGCCCCGGTTGCATCGACGATGCCGTCGAGATCGCCTGCGATGTGCTAAAGCAGCTCGCCGAGTAAACGGCAGCAACAGAAAAACGACGACCGGCGCGCTTGGGATCCATCCAAAAGCACGCCGGCCGTCGCCGTTAGAACTCGGCAAATTCGGGAGCGCCGACCTCAATCTCCTCGCGCCCCGCCATAAGCTCGCGCATCTTAGCGCAAAACGGCTCCTGCTCCCCCGCCTTAAACACCAAATGAAGTGTCACGGCATCCGCGTAATCGGTATCCGAAACCTTGGCACCCGAATCCTGCGCCAAACGAAGCACCTGCTCATACTGCGGATAGGCCACATGCACGTCAACCGGCACTACACTCGTCATCTCGACGATCTGCCCGGCCTCCTGAGCCGCGGCCACCGCCGCCTGCGTCGCCGCAGTATAGGCACGTACCAAGCCACCAGGTCCCAGCAGCGTGCCACCAAAATAGCGCGTCACCACGCAGCAAACATTTTTGAGCCCTGCACCACGCAACACCTCAAGCGTCGGCATGCCGCTCGTGCGGCTCGGCTCGCCGTCATCGCTCTGGCGCTCACGTCCATCGACTAAAATCCACGCGGGGACATTGTGTCGAGCGTCATAATGACGCTTGCGAACCATCTCGATAAAGGCATTCGCCTCATCCTCGGACTCAATATGGACCAGCTGGGCAATAAACCGGCTCTTGCGGTCCAAAAACTCGCCCGAAGCCTCAATATTCGATTGCAGAGTAAAATAGCTGTCCAACAAAGCCCCTCAACAAAATAAAGCGCAGCAACAAACAGCCTAAATAATACGGCAAAGAACGTACCGTTAATCCCGGTAAATAGAACGGCAACACCGATGATTCCGTAAACGAAAGCGAGAACCCGTCAGCGCGAGCAAGGTGCCTTGAAAGACGAGGGCATTGACCTTATGGTCATGCCCGAAGGCTTGAAAGGCAGATTGCCGCGCTGACGGGTTCGCAGCGTCAACAAAGTGCCGAGTGGGCTTGTAAGCCGGGTTCTGTCGTGAACGGTCATTTATCTTGTCTGCACGTTACCGTGCAACTCCACGCACGCTACCCGAACGCGGACCGGGCCGGCCCATAGCGTTCCTATTCGCGCTTGCTCCGGATGGGGCTTGCCAAGCCGCCGTGTTACCACGACGCTGGTGGTCTCTTACACCACCGTTTCAGCTTTTCCCTTTACGCCTTGCGGCGCAGGTGGGAGTCTTCTTTTCTGCGGCGCTTTCCGTCGGATCACTCCGCCCGGCCGTTAGCCGGCATCCCGCCCTCTGGAGCCCGGACTTTCCTCACGCGTACTGCAAGCAGCACATCGCGCGACCGTCTGGCCCACTCAGCAGTGAAAAAGTGTAACACACCGTTGCCGCAGGCAATGGCACAACGCAAATGCTCGACACGATAAACCAAGAACCGCCATGCGCTACAATGGTCCTGTCGATGGGCAACGTCGTCAGTCGAGACGCGACCGCGCTCCGCACCCCTCCGTCTACTCGGTGTGTTCCCGCCTCCTCCCCGAGGCGGGATGTCGGCATTTTTCATGCACCGACAATCCAATAGCCTGTGGACAGCCCGGGCAGCATTGCGCACCTTGGCAGCAAATGCAAAAAGGGACCCGTCCATTGCGAACGGGTCCCTTAAAACAAGTGATCGTCAAACCGATTTACTCGGCGTCGGTATCCTCGTCCTTCTTCTCGGAAGGCAGCGGAGTAACCTCGATCTCGACGCCCAGAGTCTCAGCAGCGGACTTCATGGACAGGGAGATACGACGACGGTCGAGGTCGATCTCCATGACCTTGACCTGAACCTTGTCGCCCACGTGGGTGACCTGAGAAGGCTGATCGACGTGCTTGTTGGCCATCTCGGAGATGTGAACCAGGCCCTCGATGCCCTCGCCCAGATCGACGAAAGCGCCGAACGGGACAAGCTTGGTCACAGTGCCCTCGACGATAGCGCCGACGGGGTACTTCTTGACCAGTGCGCGCCACGGATCCTCGGTGGTCTGCTTGAGACCCAGGGAGATGCGCTCGCGGTTGAGATCGACGTCGAGAACCTCGACCTCGACCTCCTGGCCGACCTTGACAACCTCGGAAGGATGGTTGACGTGGTTCCAGGAAAGCTCGGAGATGTGGATGAGGCCGTCGATACCGCCGAGGTCGACGAAGGCGCCGAAGTCGACGATGGAGGAAACGGTGCCCTGGAGACGCATGCCAGACTTGAGCTTGGACAGGATCTCGGAGCGCTCGGCCTTACGGGACTCCTCGAGCACGACGCGACGGGAGAGGACGACGTTGTTGCGGTTGCGGTCCATCTCGATGACGCGAGCCTCGATGCGGGTGCCCATGTAGGAGGTGAGGTCCTTGACACGACGGAGGTCGACGAGGGAAGCGGGCAGGAAGCCACGCAGGCCGATGTCGAGGATCAGGCCGCCCTTGACAACCTCGATAACCTCGCCCTCGACGTTCTCGCCGGAGTTGAACTTCTCCTCGATGCGGTTCCAAGCACGCTCGTACTCGGCACGCTTCTTGGACATGACCAGACGACCGTCCTTGTCCTCCTTCT
>CANNPG010000024.1:0-11090 GCA_947507375.1 uncultured Collinsella sp.
CATCCATGGCGCCACCCACGCCAAGAGTGCGCAAGTTGACCCCGAGCTCTACTGGAACACGGTCAACAACTTCCTCGACGAGTATTTTTAGGCAAAAAGCAACGTCTGGAGCTTTATCTGACCCCCTATTTTCGGAAGTATGCGGCAAAATCTGGAACTGCCGACCAGACCGCAGTTTTACCAACAATTTATCAGGGGTTTTGTTGCCAAAAAATGTCGTGTGCTCGGCGATCTCGAAATTTGCCGCATACTTCCGAAAAGCCGCCCGTGGACACTGTGCTCACGGGCGGCTTTTGCTAACGTTGCGCTACAAAAGCGCTTGATATGTCCAATAGACAGGTGCTACTTGACCTCGATGAGCTCGTACTCGCTCGTGCCCAGGCCGATCTTCTCGGCGTGCGCGATGCACACGCGCCAGTCGGTGTCGGGATGCGTGATGCAGAAGGGGTCCTTGGCCTGCTCGCCCTCCAGATGCTCGTGGTTGTGCTCCATCTTGGCCGCGCTATCGGTGAGCTCGGTGTTGGGCAGCGGCTCGGATGCCATGACGGCATCGGCGCAGGCCTGGTCGATGGCGACCGGGTCGAAGCTCGCGAACATGCCGATGTCGTTGACGATAGGCGTGTCGTTTTCGGGATGGCAATCGCAGTTGGGGCTGATATCCATGGCAAGCGAGATATGGAAGCTCGGGCGGCCGTCGACGACAGCCTTCGTATACTCGGCGATCTTGCAGTTGAGCACGTCGGCCGCGGCTTCATAACCGGGCTTGATGGCGTCCTGGTTGCACACGCCGATGCAGCGGCCGCAGCCCACGCAGCGATCGTGGTCGATGGCGGCCACGCGCACCGTGCGGGTGTTGCCGTTGGCAAGCTCGCGCTCGCGGGTATCATCAAACGAGATAGCGTTGTGCGCGCAGATCTTTTCGCAGGCACGGCAGCCAATGCAGTGCTCGGTCGCGACGTTCGGCTTGCCGGCGGCATGCTGCTCCATCTTGCCGGCGCGGCTGCCGCCTCCCATGCCCAGGTTCTTCATGGCACCGCCAAAGCCAGCCTGCTCATGGCCCTTAAAGTGGGTGAGGCTGATCACAATGTCGGCGTCCATGAGTGCCTGACCGATCTTGGCCTCGCGCACATACTCGCCACCCTCGACCGGGACGAGCGCCTCGTCGGTACCCTTGAGGCCGTCGGCGATGATGATCTGGCAGCCCGTGGCATACGGGGTAAAGCCGTTCTGATAGGCGGTATCGATGTGCTCGAGCGCGTTTTTGCGGCTACCGACGTAGAGCGTGTTGCAGTCGGTGAGGAAGGGCTTGCCGCCCAGTTCCTTCACGACATCCGCGACGGCGCGGGCGTAGTTGGGGCGCAAAAAGCTCAGGTTGCCCAGCTCGCCAAAGTGAATCTTGATGGCGACGAACTTGTTCTCAAAGTCGATCTGCTCAATTCCGGCGTGACGGATGAGGCGCTTGAGCTTGTCAAGCTGGCTCTCGCGAGCATGCGTGCGCAGGTTGGTGAAGTACACCTTAGCGGGTGCTGCGGGTGCAGTTGCGGTCATAGATCTATCCCCTCGGTCTATATGGCGTTACAGACATAGAGGATGGTACCAGTTAAAGCAGAGGTAAAGTCAAGTACGGCACCTAGTCATTGGGGACGTTCTTAAATGACTACTCCTGCACCTTGAGGGCTTCGGCCAGGCTGACGCGCTTGATGGAGCGCGTGTGTAGCAGCGCCACGACCAGGTAGGTCGCAAAGCCAATGCCGACACATGCGACCATGGACCAAGCGGGCACGTAGATCTCGATATTGCCGTTGTAGGCGAGCAGCATCGAGCGGAAGATGGCCGTGAGCGAGCCGATAATGACCGGCAGGCTCAGCACGAGCGACGCCGCCACGCACAACGTGATCGAGCGGATGTACAGATGCGAGATCTCGCTATCGCGATAGCCAAAGACTTTCATGTAGCTGATCGACCGGGCG
Organism: uncultured Collinsella sp.; assembly: GCA_947507375.1. GTDB lineage: Bacteria > Actinomycetota > Coriobacteriia > Coriobacteriales > Coriobacteriaceae > Collinsella. Next base: position 1,971 of record CANNPG010000024.1, read on the forward strand.
CTGTGGTCGATTACAGCCTTGGTCAGCAGGTACATAAACAGCAGGAAGATGAACACCGCGAGCCCAACCATCATGCCGATCATTTTGCTCATCATGCCGATGAACTGGTCGCCCACGGCGCGCATGTCGTCGGGCGTGGTGTCGCCGGCAAAGTAACGAGCATCGAGGTCGAGCTTCTCGTCGCTCACATAGCCGTTAAAGTAGGCAGCGTCGTTGTCGAACAGCTCGTTAAAGTCTTCGATACTCATATAGATATTCATGTCCGACTTGGAGCCCCAGGCACAGTCCTTGCCCGCATACTCAAGGGAATAATGCTCGCCCTCGTACTTGTCGCTGAGCGTGACCTTCTGGCCCTCGCTCCAGCCAAACTTATCGAGCAGACCGCCGCCAAAGACGACGCGTCCGTCGCCGACGTTGAGGTCTTTCCAATAGCGCGAATCGGGTGAAATGCCGTAGACGGAAATCGTCTCCTCGCCATTTCCATCGCCGCGGTCGTATTGCAGCTGGTAAACGGCATATTTCTCGGCCTGTGCGATTGTGCTCGCGCCGTTGTCGGTCGTATTGACCGGGTGGATATCGTCGTTGTCAGTGTCGATCTTAGAGGCCTTGTCGATCAGGCCGATGGCCTCATCGCGGTCGCAGCCGAGGGCATCGGCAAGATCGTCAAGGCGCGCGTAGAGCGCATCCTTCTTGTCCTGGACCTTGGCGAGCGCGTCCTGCGCCGCGGCCAGGCTCACGGAAGACGGAGATGCGGTCGCGGTATCGGCTGCCGCATGCGCCGCATCGGCCGCGTCGTCAAGCTCGTCATCGGCATCCTGGGCGGCAGAAAGCAGCGCGCCGTCAACCGACTGCAAGCACTCGAGCGCCGACCACTGCTCGCGCTCCTCGGCAGTGCCCTCGAGCTCCAGCGGCGCCTTGAGCGTGTACTGGTGCTCGGCAACCAGGCTTGTCTCGAGGTTGTCGGCGTAGTGCGTCATCGTGGGCAAAATCGCCAGGCCAAAGAGCAGCAGCAGCGAGGCAAACGCGATGCCCACGAAGAGCGTGGCGAAGTTGCCCAGATTGCGCAGGAAGATACGCAGGCGGAAGCGGGAAACAAAACCCATGCGCTCCGGCAGTTGCATACCACGCTTGGTACCCGACTTGCCGCTCGCTTCGTGACGAAGGAACTGCAACGGCGTCTTGCCCATTTTGCGAAGCAGACCCACCAGCGTGATGAGGATGAGCGCGACGGCGGGAACCACGGCGCACTTCACAAAGATCTCCCAGCTCCAGTACACCTGGAAGGGCGGCAGGCTGTACGAACCGTAATAGAGGCTGCGCATGGGCTCGGTAAAGAACACAACGCCGAGCGCAGTGCCCAAAAGCGCCGCGACCACGCCCAAGATGGCGGGAAGCGCAAGGTAGTGCAGCACGATCTCGCGTCGACGATAGCCGCTGGCGAGCAGCGTGCCGATGATGGCGCTCTCCTCCTCGATGGTGGCGTCGGTAAGGACCACAAAGACGAACGCCATGATCACGATAATAATGTCGAGCAGCGTCATCCACATCATGGAGTCGCCGTCCACGTCGTCGCGGGCGTAGCCAATGCCTTGGTTGGAATCGGCGTCGATGAGGTCATCCACGCGCGCGTCGGAATCGGTCAGCGCCTCGACCATATCCTGCTCGGCGTCGATGCGGTCCGCGGTGGAGAGGTCGCGGTCGGTAAAGGTGAAAGAGTAGGTGTAGGCGGGCGCGCCGCCGGCATCCTCGAGCGCGGCAAAGCCGGCATCGGTAACCTCGGCAACACCATAGGTGACGGTGTTGATCGTAAAGTCGGAGTTGTTGAGGAACAACGCCTGGCTATCGGGCTGGGTCATGATGCCGCAGATGGTGTAGGTGCGGCCCTCAAGCTCGACCTTGTCGCCCACGGCGAGGTCGTTGTTGGTGGCAAAAACGCGGTCGATGGCCACCTCGTTGTCCGCCTTGGGCTTCTTGCCCTCACAGTAGGACGCGATGTCCACCTTAGCGCGGTGCGCATAGGTGCGCAGCGTGCGCTTGGTGCCGTCGTCGCCGGCGGTCTTTTTGATGATGGCGTCGATGGAGAAATTCTTGTAGAGCGTGACGCCGCCGACGTCGTCGGCTGCATCCTCAGCTGCCTTGAGTTGATCGTCGGTAGCCTCGAAGGAGGTGGTCACGCGGCCGTCCTCAATCGCGTACGCATCGCGCATGTCATCGATAAGGCAGCCGATGGAATGCGCTGCGAGCAAAAATCCCGAGGTGAGAGCGATGCTTCCGCACATAAGCAAAAAGATGCCCAGGTACTTGCCGATATTGCGGCGCAGCTCGCGCGGGAGACGTTTTGCGAGAGGTGCCATGGCGCCGCCTACCAATCGAGCTCGGCGGCCGCAACGGGCGACTCGTTGAGCTCATCCTCGACGATGTGCCCGTCGCGCAGGCGCAGCACGCGATTGGCCATGTGCGCGATGGCGGCATTGTGGGTGACAATGATGATGGTGCAGCCGTAGGTGCGGTTGACATCCTCCATGAGCTGCAGGATTTCCTTGGACGTCTTGTAGTCAAGCGCGCCGGTGGGCTCGTCGCACAGCAGCAGGCCCGGGTTTTTGACGAGCGCACGGCCGATGGCACAGCGCTGCTGCTGGCCGCCCGAGACCTGGCGCGGGAACTTGTTGCGGTGCTCGTAGAGGCCCAGCGAACGCAGCAGGTCGTCGACATTGAGCGGGTTTTTGGACAGGTGCGCCGTGACCTCGATGTTCTCCTTGATGGTGAGATCGGGCACCAGGTTGTAGAACTGGAAGACAAAACCCAGCTCACGGCGGCGATACTCGCCCAGGTCGGTAGGCTTGAGCACCGTGAGGTCGCAGCCGTCCACCATGATGGAGCCGCCGTCGGCATCCTCCAGGCCGCCGATCAGGTTAAGAAACGTCGACTTGCCCGAACCCGAAGGCCCCAGCATGACGCAGATCTCTCCGCGGTTGATGGACGTGTCGATGCCGTCGAGCACCGTCAGGCGTGCATCTCCATCGCCGTAGTGCTTTTTGAGATCCTTAACCTGGACGTAGGCCTCCCGCGTTGCCATGATATCCCCCATTGTTAGCCTTGTACTACTTTATGAACATAATAGTAAACCTTGGCGAACTATTTTTGGGCGAGGCCTGGATTTTATTTCAGACTAGTCATTGGGGACGTTCTTAAATGACTAGCTGTTGGGGACACTCTTTCGCCACCCGCCAGTTAGGGACGTTCCCTTTCTGCCGGCAGCTGAGGACAGTCCTTGGCAACCCGGCGGTTCGGCAAAGACTGTCCCCAATGACTAGTCGTTTAAGTCTGTCCCCAATGAGTACGATGACTAGGTGGCTAGGCGCGGGATTTGGTGCGCGAGAGCGCGAGGCCTGCGGCGGCAATGGCCACGGCGAAGAGCACGGTGACGCCCAGGTCGCAGGCGATGTCGCCCAGCACGGTGGACGTCAGGTCCGCGGCGAGCGCCTTGCCGATCGCGTCGTTCACCCAATATGTCGGCACAAAGTGCGCCACGGTCTGCACGGCCGAACCCATGAGCGACAGCGGCATCCAGGCGCCGCCCAAAAACGTCATGAGCATGCCAAGCAGGTTGCCCACACCGTTGAGCAGCTCCTCACGTGCACCCAGACTCGACAGCATAAAGCCAACGGCCAGCGGCGTCAGCGCTAGGGCAAACGTTGCCGCCAGCGCCAGGCACACGCGGCCCACGCCGACCTCGGCAACCGCGCCGGCAAAGCCCACGACGCCCATCATGCTCGACACAAACCAAATGCAGACGGTGAGCACGGCGGCGGCCGCAAACACGGCAAGCGAACGCCGGCGCTCGGAAATTGGACCGGCATCCATACGACGCACGCGCTCGGGCTCGTTCATGCCCGAAAACACCAAGCCCACCGACACGATGACCGACGAAATGATCGCGTACGCGCCAAAGTTGAAGTACGACTCGAGCGTGGCGGCGGCAGTCGAGTCGACCTTGACCTGCTCGATCTCGACCTTGGCACGCTTCGCGGCCGCATGTTCGGCGGCCTTGGCAACGTCGCCGTTAGAAGCAGCGGGCTCAAGCGCCGCCGCAGCGCCCGCGAGCGAGATCCAGCGCGAGGCCTCGGCAGACGAAAGCGCCGCCGTCATGGTACCGGCACCGTAAGTCACATCGAGCTTGGGCAGGGCCTCCCCCGCGCGGGCAGCCGCGACCAGGTCGTCCTCGAACCCCTCCGGGATAAAGAACACGCAGTCGGCGCTGCCCTTGGCGCTGTTGCTCTTGGAGAGCGCGTCCGCAAGGTCGTACGTGTCGTCGCCAACACCCGTGACCAGGTCAAAGCGCGACCCCAGATGCTTGGTAAGCGCACGTGAAAGATCACTGCCGTCGCGGTCGACCACGATCACGTTGGCGTCGTAGGGCTTGTACTCGGTGAGCTGCGACGAGTTCCAGCTTACCGATGCCGCGATGAATACGCCCATGAGCGAAATGAACACCGTGTAGATAAGCAGATAGAACGGGTGTGCGAGCGCCATGCGAAGCGCGGTCTTAAAGGTGCTCATAGCGGCTCCTTCCAAAGATCAGCGTGGCGGCGGCAACGAACAGCAGTGCCATGAGGACCAGTGCGCCGGCGCGAACGGCGAAAGGATCCAGGTCCTCAAAGAAATACAGGCGGTTGAACATGTCGCAGATGAGCTTGACGGGGTTGAGCCAGCACTCGGCCGGACAGGCGCGGGCGACGTCATCGGCAAGCGCCATCGCCGGTTCGCCGTAGAGGCCGGCGAACAGGGCGCACGTGGTAGCAAAGCCCGTGAGGATGCCGGACTTGGACGCCTTGCCGCCCTTAACGGGAAGCGTGCCCACAAAGAGTCCCAGGCCCGTGGCGGCAAGCGCGGAAGCGGCGCCGCCGACGAGGCACAGCCCCTCGCGCCCGCCAAAGTCGACGCCCACGACCAGGCGCACGTAGCCGATCGCGATCGTCATCGAGGCGAAGGAGACCAGCCACGAGCCGACAAAGATGCCGGCCAGCGACGCCGTCTTGGAAAGGCCGCCCACGCAGCGGCGCGCGCCAAGGCCCGACAGATTGGGCTGCAGGTCGACGACGCTCAAGGCGGCAAACTCGGCAGACATCATCGCGACCAGGCCAAAGAGCGCGTAATAGTAGATGACTGTGCCATCGGGCGTGGTGCGCGTAAGGCTCACGCGGCGGGTGCCGCCCTCGAGCGACAGGGCGCGCGCAACCGCCTCGGGGTCGGCGAGCGCCGCCGGGTTGTCCTGGGCAATCTGGGACATGAGCTCGGCATTTTGCGTATACGAGCTTGCCACCGTCTCAAGGATGCTGCGGTCGGTGAGCACCAACGAGGCGCGCGAGCTGTCATAACTCGAAAGCAGTGTGAGCTTGGGCGTGCCCGCGGCATCGACCGTGTAGATGCCCGCGACCTCACCGGACTTGAGCGCACGGTTTGCGGCGTCCACATCCTCGCACTCGTGAATCTCGAGCAGTTGATCGTCGCTCTCCTTGGCAAGCGAGGTCGCCACGTCCTTAAAGGACGAAGCGCCCCAGGCTTCGTCAGCAACAACGGCTACCGGCACCGGATCGACCGTACCGTCGGAGCTCAGATTCGCAAACATAAACATGAACATCGTTGAAAGCGCAATGGGAAAGATCGCGCCCCAGACCCATGTACTCGGCCGGCGCAGCAGCGTCTTGACCGTGGTGATGATGGTGTTGAACATGGCCGCCCCCTAGTCGCGCAGCTCGCGGCCGGTGATCTCGAGGAACACGTCGTTGAGGGTCGGCGGCTCGCTCCACACGCGGCCGAGCGCCACGTCGGCGGCGCGCAGCGTGTCGAGGATGTCGACCAGATTGTGCGGGCTCGCTTCGCAGGTGCAGACGAGCTCGCCGCCGGACAGTTCAACCGAAAGCACGTGTTCGAGGGCGCGCAGGCGCTCGACCGTGGCGGTCTCGACGGCGCCGACCTCGACGGTCACGCGCTCGCCCATCTGAATCATGCGCTTGAGCTCGTCGTTGGTGCCCTGCGCCAGCACGCGCCCGCCGTCCATGATCATGATGCGGCTGCAAATCTGCTCGACTTCCTCCATGTAATGGCTGGTATACACCACCGTGGCACCTTCGTCGCGCAGGCGGCAGATGCCCTCCAGGATGGCGTTTCGGCTCTGCGGGTCGACCGCCACCGTGGGCTCGTCAAAGAAGATGAGCTCGGGCTTGTGCGCGATGCCGCAGGCGATGTTGAGGCGTCGCGCCAGGCCGCCCGAGAGCTTGCCGGGGCGGAACTTGGCAAAGTCGCCCAGCCCGACAAAGTCGATCGCCTCGTCCACCAGCGCGCGGCGGCGCTTGCGGTCGTTGACGTAGAGACTGCAGAAATAATCGATGTTCTCGCGCACGGTGAGCTCGTCGAACACCGCCACCTGCTGCGGCACCACACCGATGCGGCGCTTGAGGTCGTAGCGGGCGGGCGTCATGGACTCGCCGAACAGCTCGATGGTGCCCTTGTCGTAGGCAAGCAGCTGCAGAATGCAGTTGATGGACGTGGTCTTGCCCGAGCCGTTGGGTCCGAGCAGGCCAAAGATCTCGCCGGGGGCGATACTCAGGTTAAAGTGGTCGAGCGCAATAAGATCGTCATAGCGCTTGACGAGGTTTTCGACGTGGACGATGTCTGTCATGAGGCGGCCCTTCTGTTGATTGTGGCCCGGTACGATTGCATCATCGCAGGAGCCGCCGGCGCGCGCCAGTGAGCTTTGTCACGAGTGCGGGGGCTCGGTCGCGTGGCCCGCTGACGCGACCGCCCCACCGTGCGGGAGGAATGTCACGGTTGCGCTAGGCGGCCCCTCCACCACGCGCAGCTTCGCGTACAATACCCGTATGAACAGGCTTTTCGACAAATCGATCGTGCTGGCGTGCTGTATTGCGGCCGCCATGGGTCTTGCCGTGGACGCTCGTCTGGTTGTGGCGTTTTGCCTTGGCATTATTGCCACCTCGCTGGCCGAGGTCACACAGGGGAAACGCACCCGACGCGCAAGCGAGGCAGCGAGCTACGCCTGCATCATCGCGGCTGTCTTCGTGCCGCCGTTTGTGCCGTTTGCGCCTCTCGCCCTCTATGACATCGCGCGCCGCGTGCGCCGTGAACGCATCTGGCCCGCGCTGGCGATTGGCGCCGTGTTTGTCTGCGCGCTTGTCGCGGACCTTCGCGGCGGCGCGCTCACCACCCGAACGCTCCTGCTGACCGCCATCCTTTCGGTTGCTGCCACCTTGCTATCGCTACGTACCGCCCAGCTGGAGCGCGAGCAACAGCGCATGCGCCGTACCCGCGACGAGCTGCAAGAACGCGCCCTGGCACTCGAGGCACGCAACCGCGACCTCGCCGACCGCCAGGACTACGAAGTCGAGCTCGCGACGCTCGCCGAACGCGCCCGCATCGCGCGCGAGATCCACGATAACGTCGGGCACCAGCTCACGCGCGCCTCACTGCAGGCCGAAGCCCTGCGCGTGGTTCACACCGACGAGCCCGGCGTCGCCGCCGATTTCGCCGACGTCAAACGCACGGTTGACGAGGCGCTCCAGCTTGTGCGCACCAGCGTCCACGCGCTCAACGACAACGCCGTCGACCTTTCCGTGCAGCTCGAACGCATTGTTGAAGGCGCGCGTTCGGACGGCGGCCCGCAGATTGAGCTTGAATTTTTGGCCGAGCATGCGCCCGCAAACGTCGCCAACTGCTTTGCGGCGGTCCTGCGCGAGGCGCTCTCCAATACCATGCGCCACGCATGCGCCCAGACCGTCACTGTACGATGCATGGAGCATCCGTCGTTTTACCAGCTCATCGTTACCGACGATGGCGCGGGCGGGGTCCAAGCAAGCAGCCGCGGCGCCGCGAAGGGCATGGGGCTTGCCTCCATGCGCGAGCGCATCGAGGCGCTTGGCGGCACCTTCTCCGCCGGCCCGCGTGCCGGCGCCGGCGGCTGGCGTGTGTTTGCCACCGTTCCCAAACAGCAAGGAGATGAGGGCCGATGAGGCTCATCGTTGTCGACGACGACCGCTTGGTGGTCGATTCTCTCAAGATTATCCTGGGCGCCCAGCCGCAGATCGAGGTAGTGGGCACCGGCGCCAACGGCGACGACGCGGTCGCGCTCTACGCCGAGCACTCGCCCGACATCGCGCTGCTCGACATTCAGATGCCGGGACGTGACGGCCTATCGGCGGCGCGCGAGATCCTCGAGCGCGATCCTGCAGCACGCGTGGTGTTTCTGACGACATTCTCGGATGACGAGTACATTGTGTCGGCGCTCAAACTGGGCGCGCGCGGCTACTTGATTAAAACCGACGTCGCTGCCATCCCTCCCGCGTTGACGCAGGTCATGGATGGCAAACGCGTGCTCGAGGGCAAGGCAATCGAGGACATCGATTTTGACGGAACGGACGTCGAGGCGGGCACGCCCCACCGGCCCGCAGCCTTCGCCAGCCTGACCGACCGCGAGTTCGAAGTCGCCGAGCTCATCGCCCGCGGCCTCGACAACAAGGAGATCGCCGCCACGGCATACATGGGCGAAGGCACCGTGCGCAACCACATCAGCTCGATCCTTGCCAAAATGGGCCTGCGCAACCGCACCCAAATCGCCATCGCCTACCTGCGAGGGTAATTTCCCAACGGCCAACCGCCCCGGCATAGCAAAATGGCTGTTATCGATTTAATGCAATTTCAATACTATGCCGGTTTACTACGATGAATCGCCCACCATCGACCACGGCAAATTGCGCGCTTGCAAAACCGCAGGTAGAACGCTTGCAGTATTTAGAAAAATGCAGTCATGGTCGGGAATGTCGAATTTATCGTAGTAAACCGACATAGTTTTGTTCGGACGGCCCTGCACGAGCGCCTCCGCAAGCCTCACGGGACCAAAATGATCCGTTTTCTTCCGCCCGCGGAGATCGGCTGACGGCGCCCACCACGAAATCGGCCCATCTACTACGTTTGACTCGATACCCCTAACCATAACCGCTTTTCATGCAAAATCGCAGGCGTTCTACCTGCGGTTTTCTTTTCGCATTACTTGCTGTGGTCGAGGGCTGCCGCCTAAACGTAGTAGATGGGCCCATTTCGTGGCAG
>CANNPG010000025.1:0-11032 GCA_947507375.1 uncultured Collinsella sp.
ATTACCGCCCACCGATTCAGCTTCAAAAAATGACGTCAAAACCAGGCCATCTACCTGCATGGTTAGATTTTGGTCAGCTTTTGGTCAGCTGAGCGGCAAGTTCCGGCTGATACGTTTTTGCTACCCAAAAGGAGGCGGTAGCTCATGACCCATTGCAATGACCAACTCATCGACCAACTGCTCACCCAAGCCGAACAAGAGGGGCGCTGTCTGATTCCCCCGAGCGCGGCGATCCGAAAAACGCTCCTGCGGCGCATCGGCGACATGGTCGTCTCCCCCATGCCGGGATTGTTCGCGCGCAAAATACGCTGGGATGAACTAAACCGAGCGCAACGCCATTGCGAGATTATCCGCGCCCTTGCGATCATCCACCCCGATTGGACGTTCTGCTCGTTTTCGGCTGCCTGCCTGCTGGGGCTCGAGGTCTCGTGGCGACACCTGAATGTCGTGCATGTCTGCAGCTCGACAAAGCCGTCGGCTCGTCCGGGCGCACATATTCAGCGGCACCAGATTGAGCCGGCCGGAGCAATACGCAGAGTCGGCATATCGGTAACGCCGCCTATCCAAACGGCCACAGATTGCCTGCTGCAAACTGGTTTTGCCGACGGCATGCCCATTGCCGATTCGGCGATCTCAAAGCTCGGCCTTACGCGGGAACAGCTGATGGAGGCCGTTGAGCAACGAGCGACTGCCCGCAATGGTCGCGCAATTCGCACCGCCCTCACAACGCTTCGATATGCCGACGTCCGCGCCGAGAGCGGTGGGGAATCGGTCGCCCGAGCCGTCATGATCGAGACCGGTTTTGCGCCCGACTGGCTTCAATACGAGCTGACGGACCCCTTCGATTCGACCGAAACCATGCGAACGGACTTTGCCTGGGAGACCCAGGCGCGGGAGCTCACGTTGGGAGAACTCGACGGGCTCGTCAAATATACCGACCAGGCCATGCTAGCCGGGCGCACCACCGCCGAGGCGCTCGTTGCCGAACGACAGCGCGAGGCGCACCTATCGCTCTACGGTCACCCTCTGCTGCGCTTTACCATGAACGAGGTCCGCTCGGCAGGAATGCTCACCAAAAAGCTTCAGACGGCAGGCATCCGGCAGACCGCGCTGCCGACGTGGCTCAGCGAAGTGGAGCTGTAGGAGCTGCTAGGCCGCGCATCGCCGGATCGCATCCCCCCTATCTGGGCCGCGTTTTCCCAACGGCCACGCCAACGGAAAGCGCGTCCCATTCTGAGGCATGATTCCGGGACACAGCTTCCGGTTGAGGGGCGATCCGGAAAGCACGACCCGTTCCGAGACCGAATTCCGGGACGCAGTTTCCGCTTGAGGCTTCAACCGGAAAATGCATCCCAGGCTGGAGCCATATTCCGGGACACACTTTCCATTTGAGGCCTCTACCGGAAAACGAATCCCATTCTGAGCGTCGAATCCGGGATACAGTTTCCGTTTGAAGCCCGTCCGGAAAGTACGCCCCATTCTGGAGCCGAAATCTGGGACGAATCTTCCGCATGCGGAGGCGCTCCAAACAAAAGGCCCCGGCTCGCGATGGAGCTGGGGCCAAAGGCGCAGCGTATGTAATTGATGCTGAGCGCGAACGGCCCGTTAGCAATGGCCGTACGCGCTCTACCCTACCCGCGGTGACGGGCGCGGCTGTAGGGCGTATCCACCATGGGCAGATCGGGACGCAGTTTGCCGTCAAACGCGCGGTAGGCGTTCTGTACGGCGGGCGCCGTGGGGATCGTTGCGATCTCGCCGATGCCCTTGCCACCATATGCCACAGGCAGTAGCTCGTCCTTCTCCACGTAGATGGCATGGATATCCGGAATCTCGGGCGCACGGAACAGCCCGAGCGTACCGTACCTTGCCTGGGGCACGCAGTCCTTGAGCGGCCAATCCTCGGTAAGCGCATAGCCCATACCCATAAGCACGCCGCCTTCGATCTGGCCCTGAATGGAGATGGGGTTGACCACCTTGCCGGAATCGTGCGCGGCATAGACCTCGCTCACGCGGCCGTCATCGTCCAAAATGACCACGTGCGTGGCAAAGCCGTAGCAGATGTGGCTCTTGGGATTGGGAACGTCGGCGCCCAGCTTGTCGGTCGGCTCCAGGTACACGTAGCCAAACTCGCATCCCTCGAGCGCCTTGATGGCGGCCGCGGGATCCTGAGGATGCATACCCTGGCCGGCGACGAGCTCCTGCGTGTGCAGCTGATAGGCGCGACCGTCGTCGTACTCGATCTTGACGCCGTCGCCATGCGCATTCACGGGAGCGGCGGGCGCAGACTTGCCGGCCTCGATGTCAAGCATGGCATCGCGCAGCAGGAAGGCGGCACCGCGCACGGCCTCGCCGGTCACGACCGTCTGACGCGAGCCAGACGTGGTGCCGGAGTCGGGAGCGTTCTCGGTGGAGCACTCGCCGTTGGCGATGCAACGAAGCGGCAGACCGCAGGCCTCGGCAACGTCCTGCAAAAAGACGGTGTTGCAGCCCTGGCCGATGTCGGACGTGGCGGCATAGACCACGGCCACGCCGTTCTCGACGCGAATCTTGCAGCGGCCGGCGTCGGGCAGGCCAACGCCCACGCCAGCGTTCTTCATAGCGCAGGCAATGCCGGCGTGGCCGGGATGCGCATAGTAGGCATCCTTGACCTCGAGCAGTGTCTCCTTAAGCGCCGTGGAGCAGTCGGCAATCTGGCCGTTGGGCAAAACCTCGCCCGGCTCGATGGCGTTTCTGTAACGAATCTCCCACGGATCCAGGCCGACCTTCTCGGCCAGCAGGTCGATCAGGCTCTCGAGCGCAAACTCGGACTGGCAAACGCCAAAGCCGCGGTACGCACCGGCGGGCGGGTTGTTGGTGTAGTAGCCAAAGCCGCGAATGTCGGTATTCTGGTACTTGTAGGGGCCGACGGCATGCGTGCAGGCGCGCTCGAGCACCGGACCGCACAGCGACGCGTAGGCGCCGGTGTCAAAGTTGATCTCGCAGTCCAGACCGGTAAAGTTGCCCTCGGCGTCGCAACCCAGCGTAAAGGTGCCGTCCATGGCATGGCGCTTGGGATGGAACGCGAGCGACTCGGCACGCGTGAGCTTGCACTTCACAGGACGCTGGAACTTGTATGCGGCGAGCGCGGCCAGGTGCTGGATGGACACGTCCTCCTTGCCGCCAAAGCCGCCACCCACGAGCATGGTCTCGACGACCACACGCTCGGGTTCGTTGTCCCAGCCAAACATGTGGGCGCACTCTTTGCGCGTGTCGTAGGCACCCTGGTCGGTCGACTGCACCTTGACGCCGTTCTTGTACGGGAAGGCGACGGCGCACTCGGGCTCCAAGAAGGCATGCTCGGTAAAGGGCGTGGTAAAGCGCTGCGTCACGGTAAACGCGCTCTCTGCCAGCGCCTTGGCGGCGTCGCCGCGCGTCACGTGACGGCTCTGGCACACGTTGTCCTTGAGCTCCACCGTGTTGCCAAAGGCAAAGAAGCTGTCGTGCAGGCGCGGGGCGTCGGCAGCCCTGGCCTCGGCAATGTTACGCACGGGCTCCAGCGGCTCGTAATCGATCTTTACGAGCTTCTTGGCCTTCTCGAGCGTCGCCTCGTCCTCGGCAACCACCAGCACGATGGCATCGCCCACGCAGCGAGTGATATCGCCCTGGGCGATCATGACGTCCCAGTCCTGGATAAGGTGGCCGACCTGGTTGACCGGCACGTCCTCGGCGCGCAGGATGCCAACCACACCGGGTAGGGCCTCGGCCTTGGAGGTATCGATGGAGAGCACGCGGGCACGCGGATACTTGGAGCGCACGGCGCTGGCGTAGGTCAGGCCCGGCTGGTCGATCTCGTCGATGTCGTCGGGGTACTTGCCCTCGCCGAGCACCTTCTTGCGCACGTCGATGCGGAAGGCGCGCTTGCCCACGCCGTAGTCGGCGCCGCGCTCCAGATCCTCGTCGATCTGCTTTTCGCCGCGGAGCACCGCAGCGGCCAGCGCAATGCCCTCGATAATCTTTTTGTAGCCGGTGCAGCGGCAAACATTGCCGCGGATGGCGTACTTGATCTGCTCCTCGGTAGGCTCGGGATCCTCGGCGATGAGCGCTGCACCCGCCATGACCATACCGGGGATACAAAAGCCGCACTGCACGGCGCCCACGGCGCCAAAGGCGTACACAAACGCCTCGCGCACGTTCTCGGGCAGGCCCTCGACGGTCACGATGTTGCGGCCGGCGGCAAGCGCGGTGGTCAGCACGCAGGCCTTGACGGCCGCACCGTCCACGTGGATGGTGCAGGTACCGCATGCGCCCTCGGAGCAGCCGTCCTTGGCGGAATGGATATGCAGGTCGTCGCGCAGGTAGCGCAGCAGCGGTTTGTTTTGGGTCGTCGTGCGCTCAACGCCGTTAACGGTAAAAGTGAATTCCTGTGCCATGGTGATTCCCTTCTACACGCCGGCGGCGATGCCGGTGCGGTCGTGGATAGCGCCATGCGGGCAGACGACGGCGCACATGCCGCACGACAGGCAGTCCGCGCCGTCGATATGGGCGCAGTTGTCCTCGATGCGGATAGCGCCGGCGGGGCACTTTTTAGCGCACATGCCGCAACCGATGCAGCTGGTGTCGCAGATCTTGCGCGCAATGGCGCCCTTATCGGTGTTGTTGCAGCGCACCAGGATGTTCTGGTAGCCGGGAACGAAGGCAATCACGCGCTGCGGGCACGCCATGCCGCACAGGCCACAGCCCGTGCACTTGGAGCGGTCCACACGGGCGACGCCGTCGACCAGCGCGATGGCACCGTGGGGGCAGGCCGTAACGCAGGCGCCACAGCCAATGCAGCCTTCGCTGCAGCGGGCGTCGCCGCCTGCGGAAGCACAGCCGCTTCCGCAGGCAACGTAGGCCACGTGATGTTGAATGGATTTGGCCATAAGAGACTCGCCTATTTCTTAAGAAGGTACGAATAGTTGTCGCGCACGGCCCTGATGGTCAGGCGGACGGCCTCGGGCAGACCGGTGTTGACGGCATCGACCGAGACGGTGCGGACCGTGCCGGCGACGCGGACCTTAAAGTGGTCCTCGTCCACGGCCAGGAAGCCCTCGTTCTCGGAGTTCTCCATGTCCTGCTCGCTCCAGAACAGGGTGAGCTTGTCCTTGTAGGGACGGCCCTCCTGGTAGGGGCAGAACACGGCGCAGTTGCCGCACTCGTTGCACATACCGTCGACGTGGACGACCTGATGCTTGGCCAGGCCCGGCACCTTAATGGCCACGTTGGCGCGGTTGGGGCACACGTCGCAGCAGACCTCGCACACCGAGCCGCAGCCCAGGCAGCGGGTCTTGGTGCAGTTGCGCTTGTCGCGGCACAGCGACCCCTTGCGCTCGTAGCAGGTGTCCTCGCGGCCAGCCTGCTCGTTGCAATCGGCGTACTTGTTAAAGTCAACGCCGGCGATGGCACGGGCGACCTCGGCGGCGTCGGCGATAGCCTCGACCACGGTGGCAGGACCGCGACGGCAGTCACCTGCAGCCCAGACGCCCTCGACGCCGGTGGAGGTGGCGGCAAGGCGGCCGCGACGGTCGTGCTCGACGCCCGCGGCATCGTACAGGCTGGCATCGATGCCCTCGCCCACGGCGCAGATCACCGTGGTGGCGGGAAGCTCAACGGTCTCGCCCGTGGCGACAGGGCTGCGACGGCCGCTTGCATCCGGCTCGCCAAGCTCCATAACATCGCAGGTCAGCACGGCGCCGTTAAGTGCCTTGGGCGCCAGCAGCTCGCAGAATTCAACGCCATCGGCAAGAGCAAGATCGAGCTCTTCCTCGTCGGCGGGCATCTGCTTCTTGGTGCGGCGATACACCAGGCGCACGTTCTTCACACCAGCCAGGCGCTTGGCCACGCGGGCCGCATCCATGGCGGTGTTGCCGGCGCCAATGACTACGACGTCCTCGCCCAGCTCGAGCTTCTCGCCCTTCTTGGCGGCCTCGAGGAACTCCAGCACATCGAGCTCGGCACCCTCTCCCAGGCCCGCAGAGCCGGGCATCCAGGCACCGGTGGCCACGACCACGTCGGTAAAGCCCTGGGCCTTGAGCTCGTCGATGGACTCCACGCGAGCATTGAGCTGCACCTTGGCGCCAAAGGCCAGGCAGAGCTCGGCGTCGTGGGAGATATCGTCGCTGGCGATACGGAACTCGGGGATCACGTGACGGACCACGCCGCCGAGCGAGTCGCGGGCCTCAAAGATGGTGACGGGCACGCCGGCGCGCGTCAGGAAGAACGCCGTCGCCAGTCCGGCCGGGCCGCCGCCGATAACGGCAACGTTGTGCTCGCCGTCGTTGGCGATGGCCTGGGCGCGCAGCTTGGGCAGCACGGCGGTCATGGCCTCGCGGGCGGCCTTGAGCTTGCTGGCGCGAATCTGGGCGCCCTCGGGCTCGTAGAACGCACGCTCGCAGGCACGGCCGCAGGGATGCGGGCAGATGGTGCCGGTAATGAACGGCAGGGCGTTGCGCTCGATGATGATGTTGAGTGCGTCCTCGTAGCGGCCCTCGTCAACAGCCGCCAGATAGGCGGGAATATCCTGCTGGATGGGGCAGCTCGTGCGGCACGGCGTGGTAAAGCAGTCGGAAAGCGGGCTCTTGCCGGCGACTTTGCGGTCGGGCAGCGGGCGCAGCGGCTTCTTGTAGAGCGGGTTGGTGAGCGAGTCGGTCTGGATCGCGGTCACGGCGTCGAGAGAGACGCCCGCGAACGGCTTGCCGGCCAGATCGGCAAACTCGCCGGCCATCTGGCTAAAGCGCTCGTAGCCACCGGGCTTGAGCACGTCGGTCGCCAGGGTGACGGGCCAAATGCCGGCATCATACAGGGCGCGAATGTTGTAGACCGTGGCGCCACCGGAGTAACTGATGCGCAGCTTACCGTCAAACTGCTCGGTAATGCGGCGGGCAGCCTCGATGGTCAGCGAGAACAGCGAACGGCCAGACATGTACATCTCGGTGGAAGGCAGCTCGTTTCTCGTCACGTCGACGGGGAAGGTGTTGGTGAGCTTGACGCCAAACTCTAGACCGCGCTCGGCGCACAGGGCAATCAGGCGCTCGAACATAGGCACGGCATCGGCCCACTGCAGGTCCTCGCGGAAGTGCGTGTCATCGAAGACGATGTAGTCAAAGCCCAGCTCGTTCAGACGCTGGCGGGCAAACTCATAGCCCAGCAGCGTGGGGTTGCACTTGATGTAGGTGTTGAGGCCCTTCTCGGTGATCAGATAGGTCGCGATGCGCTCGATCTCCGCCGGCGGGCAGCCGTGCAGGGTGGACTCGGTGATGGAGTTGGAAACGCGTGCCGGGATGGACTCGACAAACGCGGCGTCGACATGCTCAAACTTGTCCAGGTTGGCGAGCGCCCATGCGCGGCACTCGTTCCAGACGTCAGAGCCGCTGGCGTCCTTCATGCCCTCGATGTAGGCGTCGACCTTGGGGCTCTTGATGCCCTCCAGGTCATAGCCCACGGACATGTTAAAGACAAAGCCGTCCGGGCTGCCCAGGCCGTACTCGCGAGCGATGAGGTGGCAGGCGAACCATGCCTTCACGTACTCGGCAAAAGCCTGCGGAACCTCGAGCTCGGTCGACCACTCGCAGTTGTAGCACTCGTCCTGCGCCACAATGCAGGGCTTGTTCACACACTTGGAGAGCTCCTCGCCGTCCATAACCTGAACGGTCTTAAGCTCAAAGAAGCGGGAACCGGCCACGTAGGATGCCACGATGTTCTGGGCAAGCTGCGTGTTGGGGCCGGCGGCCGGGCCAAACGGAGTCTCGATGCGCTCGTCAAAAATGGGAAGCGCGCCCTCCTGGTTGGTCGTGACCATCTTGCGCACGCCAAAGACGGCGCCCTGAGTCTTGTGCTCCTCGATGATCCAGTTCATCAGCTGCGAAAACGGGATCGGCCTCATGATGTCGCTCATAATGAGCTCCTCTCTGTAACGCCCGGCGAGACCGCGCGGCGGGCGCAAATACGGTGTAGCGCTAGCACAGCGCCGGCGACCCCGCGGAGGTCGCCTATACGCGCGTCGGATGCGGCGAAACATCCGGCGCGCGTGAATCTACTTGTGAATTAGTAGGCGCGATCGTTGAGCGTGCTCCAGAGCTTCTTGGACTCAGCCATGGTCCACGCGTTGATCTTGTCCTCATCGATACCGACAAACTCACGATCCTTGTACAGGACACGGCCGTTGATGATGGTGGTGCGGCAGTTTTTGCCCATCATGCCAAAGAGCATGTGGCCGTCGATGTTCTCCTCGCTCAGCGGCGTAAAGGGCTTGTAGTCCATTACGATGACGTCGGCGGCAGCGCCGGGCTCAAGCACACCGAGCTTGCGATCGAAGTACTTGCTCGCCATCTTGGCGTTGTTCTCGAACAGCATCGTCATGGCCTCGCACCAGCCCACGTTGGGCATAGCGGCGTTGTGGCGCTGAATGATCAGGAAAACCTTGAGGCTCTCGAGCATATCGTGGGTGTAGGCGTCGGTGCCCATGCACACGGGGATGCCGCGGCGGAAGAACTCGAGCACGGGGGCGCAGCCCACGGCGTTTCCCATATTGGATTCGGGGTTGTTGACCAGCCAGGTGCCGGACTCCTTGACGATATCCATCTCGGCGGGCGTCACATGGATGCAGTGGCCGAGCATGGTGTCGGGACCGAGCAGGTTGTGCTGCAGCAGGCGCTCGACGGGGCTGATGCCGCCGCGGTTGAGGCGGGAGTCCCACACATCGTTCATGCCCTCGCACACGTGGATGTGGAAGCCGGTCAGGCCGTTGTTGGCCTCGGCCATCTTGTCCATGGTCTCGTCCGACAGCGTAAAGGTGGCATGTCCGCCAAACATGGCGGCGATCATGTGGTTATCGTTATCGCGACGCTCCTTGGCGGCCCACTGGGCAAACTCGGCGTTCTCGGCAATAGCCTGGTCGCACTTTTCCTGACCACGGCGGTCGGAAACCTCGTAGCACAGGCACGAACGCATGCCCAGCTCCTGAGCGGCGTCCTTAATGGTAAAGAGGCTGCCCGGAATCTCGCAGAAGCTCGCATGGTGATCGAAGATCGTGGTGACGCCGTCGCGGATGGAATCCAGAATCGTGGCATAGGCGCTGGCCTTGGTGCCGTCGAGCGTCAGGTTGTCGTCGATCTTCCACCACTGCTGCTCAAGATTCTCCAGGAAGTTGGTGGGGTTGCAGCCCTTAATGGCAAGGCCGCGGGCCAGACCCGAGTAGATGTGGGTGTGGCAGTTGATAAGTCCGGGCATGATGAGGTTGCCCTGGGCGTCGACGTACTCGGCATCCGGGTACTTGGCCTTGAGCTCGCGCTCGGGGCCCACTTCGACGATCGTATCTCCGTCAATGGCGACCGCACCGTTGGGAATGAACGGAGTCTGAGCGTTGCGGGTAAAGACGGAACCGTTAGCGACCAGAAGCATAAATGCTCCCTTCAACATCAGAGGCGGGGTTTGACACCTCTGACATGGCGGAAGTGCGAAGCGCCGGCCTACACCGGAAACGGGCCCTCTCCCGTCAACGCTTCACCAAAGGGACAAGCCCTTTGAAGTGCGGCTTGGCGCCGCATGGCGCCGGCGGACGAGGCGATGCGTCCGCCGGCGAATAGCACCGAATTGGTTACTTCTTGCTCTCGGGCAGGACCAGATCCACAGCGGCATCCTTGGCGGCATCGATGTGCTGAGCCACGACCGGCGTCTGCGGAAGGATCAGGTTAAGGACAATGGCCATGATGGCGGTGGGGGTCACGGCGTTGGAGCCGATGACGGTGGACACCCAGGTGGGCATGCCCTCGCCGGCAAGGCAACCGCTGGCCATCCAGATACCCAGGCCAAAGACAACGGAGGTGCCGACGATGGTGGTGGTGCGCTGCGTGAGGCCCTCGCGGGTGAACATGCGCACACCGTTCATGGTGATGGTGCCAAAGACGCCGACGGTCGCGCCGCCGATAACAGGCTGCGGGATGGCGGAGAGCACGGCAGAGAGCTGCGGGAACAGACCGGCGATGGCAAAGACGGCCGCGATGATCACAAAGACCCACTTGTTGACGACCTTGTTGGAGCAGATGATGCCCACGTTCTGGCCAAGGGCGCTGGTGGGAAGACCGCCCAGCAGGCCGCCGACCATAGAGGTGAGGCCCTGAGACACAATAGCGCCGGAGAGCTCGCGCTCGGTGGGCATACGGTCGATGGAGCCCAGGCAGGCGGCGGAAACGTCACCGATAACCTGGATGGCAACCATGGGGAACACGACAGCGAGGGTAATGCAGACCTCGGGATCAAACTCGAGCGCGTAGGGCATAAGCTTGGGAAGGGCGAAGACCTGAGCGGTGGCGACGCTGGAGAAGTCGATCATGCCAAAGGGGATGGAGACGATCATGCCAACGATCATGCCAAAGAACACGGATCCCAGCTTGAGCGTGCCCTTGCCAAAGTTGGCGAGCGCAAAGACCACGGCGAAGGTGATAAGAGCGACGCACCAGGCCTGCGGGGTGCCCCACAGCGGCGTACCCATACCGCCGGCCATGTACTTGACGGCCGTGGGATAGAGAGAGACGCCAATGGAGAAGATGACCGTACCGGTCACGACGGGCGGGAACAGCCACTTGATCTTGCTGTAGGCCAGACCAAAGAGAACCGCAACGGCACCGCCGACGATCTCGCCGCCCAGCAGCGCGCCAAAGCTAAAGCCCGAGGCGCCCATGGCCTGAAGGGCCGGCAGGAACGCGAACGAAACGCCCATGACGATGGGCAGGCCGCCGCCGATACGACGGAAGGGAGCGAAGGCCTGAAGGGCCGTGTCGATTGCCGAAAGAATGAGTGCAACCTGGATGATGTCGGTGCTCTGCTGGCTATTAAAGCCGTAGACACCGGCCATGATGACCGCCGGTGTAATGATGCCGGCAAACGATGCCAGTACATGCTGAAGGGCACACGGGATCATTTCCTTAACGGGCGGCATGCCTTCGCGAGTGAACAGGGCTTCAGTGCCGTTCGTAACCGTCTCCTGGGTCATTTGACAACCAATCCGAACCCATCC
>CANNPG010000026.1:0-10706 GCA_947507375.1 uncultured Collinsella sp.
ACTACGCCCGCAAGATATGGTCGGGACGACAGGATTTGAACCTGCGACATCCTGCTCCCAAAGCAGGCGCGCTACCAAACTGCGCCACGTCCCGAAGGTGTTGAGCAGCTAAGGTCTAAACCTTGCGTGTCCCAAAGCGAAGGAAATTATAGGGGAGACTCCCCGCCTGTGCAAGCATTGATGCCTTAGCTCCTCGAATGTGCGACAAAACGACTATGGAGCAGACCGATCACAAAGGCAACCACGGCAACCGGCGCCCACGCAGCACCGATGTTTGCCAGGGGTAGCGCATCGAACGGCAGCCACGCGCCCGCAAAGAACGCATCGCGGACCGAGGTGATCACGCTCTGCACCGCGACCACGCCGCCGACCCAAACCCAAACCTGCGGATGTGCGTCGCAAAAAACATGCACCAGGCCCATAAGTACCAGCACAATGGCGACGGGATACAGTGCATTGAGCATGGGCACCGAGAACATGAGGATCACATCGAGGCCCACGTTGGAGAGCACGCACGAGAACGCCGCGAACACAAAGGCGAGAACCGCAAAGGGACGGCGCATGGCCTCATCGGAAGCCCCCGCTCCCCCTTCGACCACATACGTCTCGCAGAAGTAGCGCGAGCAGCAGCTGATGAGGCCGATGCACACGTTCATGCAGGCGAGGAAGAAGATGGCGAAGACCACGACCGTGCCGGCAAGGCCAAAGTGCATGGAGGCAGAGCGGGCAAGGATGGCGGCGCCGTTGGTGGCGTCGGGCATCACGGTGCCGAGCTGCATTCCGGCAAGGCCCAAGCCACAGTAGATGATGGCCATGAGCACGCCGGCGATAACGCC
Organism: uncultured Collinsella sp.; assembly: GCA_947507375.1. Lineage (GTDB taxonomy): Bacteria > Actinomycetota > Coriobacteriia > Coriobacteriales > Coriobacteriaceae > Collinsella. Next base: position 837 of record CANNPG010000026.1, read on the forward strand.
GGAACGCGAAATCTCAAAGGCCACGCGCTTGTCATCGGTAACACCCAGCTCGTGGATGGTCTCGGCGATGATGATGCCGAAGGCGAGCGACGCGAGCAGGTCCATGGTCTGATAGCCGGTCAAAAAGCCCTGCACGGCAGCGCCTGCATCGTAGGGAGCCTGAGGCGCGGCAGCGGGTCCCAGCGGCGAGATCACGGCAGCACCCACAACCAGCACGATGAGCGCAATGAGCGCAGGGCCCGTAATGCGACCGAGCACGCGTGTTATGACACCCGGACGCAGCGTGAGCACAAACGCGACGACAAAGAAGCCAACGGCAAACACCAGACGAGCCGTGCCAAGCGAAACGCCCTCGGGCAGCAGCGGCACCAGCATCTCGAAGGCCGTGGAGCTCGTACGCGGAATGGCCAGGCACGGGCCGATGGCCAGATACACCGCCGCGACAAAGAACTCACCGAACTTGGGGTGCACGCGGCCGGCAAGCTCGCGCGCCGTTCCGGCAAGCGCCACGGCGATAAAGCCCATGACGGGCAGGCCGATGGCGGCAATCAAAAAGCCAACCATGGCAAGCGGTGTGGCCGTGCCGGCCTGGAGCGCCAGCAACGGCGGAATGATGAGGTTACCGGCGCCAAAGAGCATCGAGAACAGCGCAATGCCGACGGTAACGACATGGTCGGAGCGCAGGCCGCGCGGAGCGGATGAGGCCATAGGCACACCTTTCGGGTCGAAACAAAAACGGGACGGGCAAATACACCCGTCCCGCAAGTATAAACGGTCTAGCAGCTTTAGCAGGCTAAATCGCACAGAGCATCGATAGCCGTGTCGACTTCTTCGGTAGTGTTGAAATACCCAAACGAGAAGCGGACGACGCCCTGGCGCTCGGTCCCCAGCGCACGGTGCATGAGCGGGGCGCAATGGGCGCCGGGGCGCGTCGAAATCCCCCACCCTTGCATGAGCGCATCCGAGATCTCGGCAGAGTCGATATCGGCTACGTTGAGCGACACAATCGCAGAGCGCGCCTGCTGGTCAAAGGCACCGTAGAGCTTAATCCCCGGAATCTTGCGCACACCGGCAAGGAAGCGATCAGCGAGCGCACGCTCGTGGGCAGCAATCGCCTCGACCCCACCCTGGGCCTCGATAAAGTCGAGACCAGCGGAAAGTCCCGCGATGCCATGACCGTTGAGCGTGCCCGCCTCAAGGCGCGTGGGCCACCCAAGCGGCTGCAGCGCATCGAAGCTGTGCACGCCCGTGCCGCCCATGGCCCACGGAGCCACGTCAATGCCCTCCGCCACGGCCAGGCCGCCGGTCCCCTGCGGACCCATGAGCCCCTTGTGACCGGTAAAGCACACGACGTCGAGCCCCATGGCATCCATGTCAATCTTCGCCGTGCCGGCAGACTGCGAAGCATCGACGATCACCAGCGCGCCGGCCGCATGCGCGATGGCAGCCACGCGCGCAATGTCGACCGCGTTGCCGGTCACATTGGAGGCGTGCGTCACCACCACAGCACGCGTACCGGGCGTGACAAGCCGCTCGAGCTCGTCGTAGTCGAGCACGCCGTTGGTATCACAGCCCGCATGCTCAACCGTCACACCCTGCTCTGCCGCCAGGCGGTTGAGCGGACGCAGTACGGAGTTGTGCTCGAGCACCGTTGTGACCACACGGTCGCCGGGGCGCACCACGCCATTGATGACGGTGTTGAGCGCCGCGGTGGAGTTGGGCGTAAAACAAACATGGTCAGCACGCGGGCAGCCCAGCAAGCGCGCAAGCTTGGCGCGGCAGCCGTGGATGGTACGTGCCGCATCGAGCGCACCCGAGGTGGCACCGCGCCCAGCATTGCCGAGCGAGCACATCGCCTGCGTCACGGCATCGATGACCGTCTGCGGCTTGTGCATGGTCGTCGCCGCGTTATCCAGGTAGATCATCGCACGACCTCCCACATATTAATCACGGTATAGCCCTCAGTGGGAACGCCCGCCGCGGCGAGTTCGCCGCGCAGCAGCTCCTCATCCGAAGGCAGCGCCTTCCACGCCAAGCCGCAGCCGGCAGCGACCTCCCCGGGCACGGGAATCGTTCGCCCGGGAAGGCCGCGCTCGATGCACAGGGACTCGCAGCCCATGGCGGCCGCCGTGGTGGGAAACGTGATGACAAGCGCCGGGCGCTTCTCCCTCATGGCAACTCCAACCAATACGCTACGGGCGCACGACGCGCACGGCCTGCTCCATCTTCTCCACGATCACGTACATGTTAGTGACCTCGCCCACCGCAAGCTGGTCTTTAATGCCATAGTGGTCGAGGCAGGTACCGCAGGTGAGAATCTCGACACCCTGCTCGGCCAGGCCCTTCAGGTCATCGAGCACCGGCGAGCCCTCGACGGTGAGCTTGGCGCCGCCGTTGTAGAACAGCATGGTCGCGGGCAGTTCCTCCTGCTGCGTCACGGCAAAGATAAACGCCTTCATGAGCTTGTGGCCCAGCTCATCGTCGCCACGACCCATGCAATCGGTGTAGACGGAAATGACGAGTTTGCCCTTGCCGGCGTTGGCGTCGCAGAAAGCGGCACCGTCCTGCTCGGGGTCCGCAACGGCCACGGCACCGGCGGTCGTGACGGTCACGTGCCACTCGGCGTCCGAGATCTTCTCGACCGAGGCCGTGCAGCCCTTCTCCTGCGACATCTTGGAGATGTTCTTGACGGCGGTCTCGTTATCGACCGAGGTCACCACGGCACCCTCGCCATCAAGCTGTTTGAGTGCCTTAAGCGTCTTGACGACGGGCAGCGGGCAGGCATCGCCCATGGCATTGACTTCAATTTTGGTAGACATAGCAAAATCCTTTCGAAAGAACCGTTCTAGAGAACGATAAACAGTTACATAAGCGTGCGGGATAGCGAACAACGCGGACGGCAGGACCGCCCGGCTCCGCCTCGCACACGCGCCCGACAACGGCGGCGATGCACCCCTCGGCATCCAGGCGACGCGCAAGCTCATCCACATCCGCCGCGGGCGCCGCGATAAGCAGGCCACCAGACGTCTGCGGATCGTACAGCGCATCCAACATGCCCGGCTCCAGGTCTTCGTCGGCAGCCACGCGCGGGCCAAAGAAGTCCTGGTTGCGGTAGGAGCCCGCGGGGATAATGCCCAGACGCGCCATGTCGAGCACCTGGTCAAAGAGCGGCACCGCCCCCGACGCAAGTTCAATCTGCACGCCCGAGCCCTCGGCCATCTCGCACGCATGCCCGATCAGGCCAAAGCCCGTGATGTCGGTGCAGCCGTGAAGCTCGAGTCCCTCGGCCAGGCGAATCGGGGCCTCGTTGAGGGTACGCATCGAGTCAAACATGGCTGCGGCCTCGTCCTGCTCGATGAGCTCGCCCTTAATGGCCGTGGTGATGATGCCCGAGCCGATCGCCTTGGTCAGCAGCAGAACATCGCCCACGTGCGCGCCGCTGTTGGCGAGCATACGGTCGAGTGGCACAAAGCCGCTCACGGACAGACCGTACTTGGGCTCGTCGTCGTTGATGGTGTGGCCGCCCGCGATGGAGCAACCCGCCTCGACGCACTTGTCGGCGCCGCCCGCCAGAATCTGGCCGGCAACCTCAACGCCCAGGCAGCTCGGAATGCACAGCAGGTTCATGGCATGGCTCGGCCGCCCGCCCATGGCGTAGATGTCCGACAGCGAGTTGGCCGCGGCGATCTGGCCAAACAGAAACGGGTCGTCGACCATCGGCGGAAAGAAGTCGATGGACTGCACGAGACCAAGGTTCTCCCCTACGCGGAAGACGCTCGCATCGTCGGAGGTATCGAACCCCACGAGCAAGTTGTCGTTATGCACATTGGGTAAGTCGCCCAGGACCTGGGCGAGGGCTCCGGGAGCCAACTTAGCGGCTCAACCGCTCGCGGCAGTCATAGACGTGAGCTTAATCTGATCGTCAGCCATACGAACCCCCTTCCAACAAATCAACGACTTTTAGTATACGCCCCAGGCACGCTTCCCAAGAGACCGCCGACGGCTCGAACGTCGAAGGCGGCGCCGCAAGCGCCTGCGCGATAGCATCTGCCAGTGCGCGCTCAAACAACGGAAGGTCGGCCGCCACGGGCGTGTCGACATCCGTCATACGCGGCGACGCCACCCACGTCACGGGAGCACCGGGAAGCATCGCCTCCATCCAGGGACGAACGCCGGGCAAATCGGTCGCCACAACTTTGCAGCCGCACGCGAGGGCCTCGATCGTCACGAGCGGCAGACCCTCGTAAAACGAAGGCAGCACAAAGACGTCGGAACTGCGGTAGGCACGCACGAGCCCATCGCTATCCAAGCGCCCCGCCAGCTTCACCGGCACATCCGAGGCCGCGGCCAAGCGCTCGATACGCGCGTACTCGGCATCGTCCCCGCGACCGCCCACAAGTACCAAGCCAGATGGGCGGACGTCATCGTCAATCGACAATGACACGGCTCGAACCAGCGACTCGACACCCTTTTTAAAGCAAATCTTGCCCACGTACACAAGCGATCCCGGCCGCCTCGCCACGCTTGCGTCGCGGCAGAAGACGCGATGGTCGTAGCCCGTCCCAATCACGTGGATGCGATCGGCATCGACGCCACACACCAGGCCAATCTGCTCAGCCTGCTCAGCATGGAGCGCAAAGACGGCATCGAGCCGACGAACCGCACTTACGATGCGATCGCGCTCGAGCGCATGCGAACGCAGCTGGCGCAGATCGGTCGAATGGCACACGGCAACAACCGGCACGCCCCGGACGCACTCGCGCGCCAATGCGGTCACCAGATACAGGTGATGGCAGAGCACCAGATCGGGCCGAAACTCAGTCACCGCCCGATCGATTGCATTAGCAAATGCCCGCTCAAATGCCTTGAGCATCGAAGGTGTCAGATCACGATAGCGTGTAGAGGGATAGGGCATGACATCGGACATACCGCAGATGGGAAACGGCAGCTCGGGCGACTCGAACGGTACGGCAAACACGGCAGCACGCCGGTCCAGCTCGCCTTGGGTATCACCCGGCGCCGCGCCGCAAAGCACGGCGGCGTGATGCCCCGTCTCGATCTGCTCGCGTACGAGCGCGGCAAGGTAGGTGCCGCTGCCAGTGCTATCTGGTTTTTGTGCCGAGATATTGAGGATGCGCATGTCGCGGTACACCCCTAGGCCAAGGCGGCGGCGCGGACAGCCGCGCCGATCGCTCCGGCAAAGCGAGCCTGAGGCGAGGTGGTCACCGGCGACCCCAGTAGCTCGCCCAACCGCTCCACCACGAAGGCGTTCTCGCACAGGCCACCGGTCAGGTAGTACGGGGCGCCCGCGGCCTGCCCGGCCATGGTCGCCACGCGCGAGACCACGCTGTCGATCACGCCACGCGCAATGTTCTCGCGCGGCTCACCGCGACCGATCAGGCTGATGACCTCGCTTTCGGCAAACACCGTGCACATGCTGCTGATCTTGGTGGGCTCGCCGGAACGCGCCAGGTCGGCCATCTGCTGCTGGGAAATGCCCAGGCGGTCGGCCATGATCTCCAAAAAGCGCCCCGTGCCGGCGGCGCACTTGTCGTTCATGGCAAACTTGGCCACGCGGCCACCCTTAAGTTGGATGACCTTGGTGTCCTGACCACCCACGTCGATCACGGTGCCGTGGTCGCCAAACAGGCGCACGGCACCGGTGCCGTGGCAGGTGATCTCGGTCACGACCTTGTGCGCATAGGGCACGGCGACACGGCCGTAGCCAGTCGCGATCACGCGAGCATCTTCGGCCGTCACGTCATAGCCGGCTGAAGCGAGCTCGCCGCGCAAGCGCTCGGCCGCATCGACCGACGAATACCCCGTCGGCATGACGCAGGTCCACGCAATGGCGCCGTCCGTCTCCACCACTGCAGCCTTCGCGGCCGTCGAGCCTATGTCGATACCAATGCCAACCACGACATCCTCCTTCTATGCGGCAAAGCAGCTATCCCTTTTCCGCATTTGTCCTACAGGGTCTCGATAAAGGCGGCGATGCGGGTCTCGATCTGGCCCATGTCGCCGTTGCTGTAGTCGGTCTCGATCTTCATATACGGAATACCCGCACCCTCGACAGCCTCCTGCATGCGCGCACTCTCCACGTTAAAGGTGTGGCACGCCTGGAGCACGCTCTCCACTACGCCATCGACGTGATACTTCTCACACATGGCCAGCGTGTTTTCCATACGACCGTCGTTGGGCGTCATGACCGAGCAGTTGATATCCAGGTAGCGGTCGGCGATGGCGCGCAGGATGTCGGGAGCCTCCGGGTCGATCATCATGGCCGCCGTGCGCTCGCCCGAGCAGTCGTCCATGCACACGACCACGCCGCCGTTGGACTCGATGGTGCGACCGATCTTGTTGATCACGCCGCCCACCGGGCAGCCAGTAATCAGAATGCGCTTGGCATCTGCCGCGACCGGGCGCTCACCCGCGTCGTAGGCCTCGCGTAGCTTGGCAACCTTTTGCTCCAGCTGCTGCGTATAGGCCTCGATATCAAAGCTGAACGTACCGGCAAACATGGTGCTCATCAGGTCGACGCCGCTCATGGCCGCCGGCTGGTTGGCCTGCAGCGCAAACATCTCGAGCTGGGCCGCACGCAAACGGTTGCGACGACGGACGGCAGCACGCAGGTCATCGTCGGCAATCGTGATGCCGTAGAATCCCTCGAGCTCCTCCTTGAGCAGGCGGCACTCCTCGTACCAGCCCTCGCGCTCGTAGGCGCGATCGCGGCCCTGCGGCAGGTGCAGAATGTGCGTGCGCTTGAGCTCGTTGAGTAGCTCGTACATCTTCTTCTTGCCGTCGCAGGTGGTCTCGCCGATGATCATGTCGCTAAAGTACGTAAACGGGCACTTTTGCGAGTAGGCAAAGCCGTACGTCGACTTGATGAGCGGGCAGAGGTTTGCCGGCAGCACCTTCTCGGCCTCGGGAATCACCTCGTCGGATGTACCGCACAAGGCCACACTTGCAGCGCCCGCGGCATCGATAATCTCGAGCGGCGTATAGCTGCACAAAAAGCCGACCAGGCGATTACCCGCCTGTTTATAATCCTTGACGCGAATAAACGCCGCCTTGCGTTGCTCGTTGAACTCCTCAAACGTGCGCGGCAACGGCTGTTCCTCGATATCGGTCATAGTAGTTCCCCTCTCTTGCACCGATATACCGACAATTAAACAACAAACCCACGCCATACCCAAAAGGAAGCATCCTCTAGGGAATGGCGTCGATAAGCTCCTGCGTATACGGATCGCTCGGGTGCGCGATCACGTCCTCGGCCGCGCCTTCCTCGACAAGACGACCGTGGTAGAGCACGCCAATCCGGTCGGACATATGCCGAACCACACGCATATCATGCGTGATAAACAGCAGCGCTACACCCGTCGTGCGCTGCAGGTCGCGAAGCAAGTTGAGCACTTGGGCCTGAACGGACACGTCAAGCGCCGAGACCGGCTCGTCGCATACCACAAGACGCGGCTCGCAAATAAGCGCCCGCGCCAGATTGAGTCGCTGACGCTGTCCCCCCGAAAGGTCATGCGGATAGCGGTCATAATGCTCTGCCAGAAGACCGACCGAGGCCAGGGCCGAGAGCGCGCGCTCATGGCGCTCATCCGCATCGCGCACGCCGGCGATAATCAGCGGCTCCTCCAAAATGCGGCCGACACGGTTACGTGGGTCAAAAGCCGTAGAGCTATCCTGGAATACCAGCTGGATCTCGCGGCGAAACGGCTTGCGTTCGCGCTCCGACATCGTGGCGAGGTCGTGCCCGCGATAGACAATCGAGCCGGAATCCGCACGCTCGAGACCACAGATCAGGCGTCCAGTCGTCGACTTGCCCGATCCGGATTCGCCAACCAGGCCATAGACCTCGCCCGGCGCGATCTCAAACGACAGATCGTCCACGGCGGTAAAGGCCTGACGCTTAAAACCTGAGCCCGGCATGGGATACGTTTTAGTCAGATGTGAAACGCTAAGCAGGGCTTCGCTATCAACAGCCATGGCACTCCCCTTTCTCGACAAGCCAGCATTTAGACCGGTCGCACGCATTCACGGCAAACAGCGGAGGCTCCTGCGCGCGGCAACGCTCGTCCGCCCGGGCGCAACGAGGCGCAAAGCGGCATCCACAGGGTATTGCCGTAAGCGGCGGCACTGTGCCCGGAATATCCGCCAGCGTGTCAACTCGCTCGCCTTCGAGCGGCGGAATGCTCGCGATGAGCCCCTGGGCATACGGGTGGCTCGGGCGCTCCATAAGGCCGCAGGCGTCGATCTCTTCTACGATTTGGCCCAGATACATGACGTGCACGCGCGAGCAGATGCTCGTGACGACACCCAAATCATGGCTGATAAAAAGCACCGCCATGCCCTCGGAACTGTTGAGGTCGCGCAGAAGATCCAAAATCTGTTTTTGAGTCGTCGTGTCGAGCGCCGTGGTGGGCTCATCGGCAATCAGCAGTCGCGGATGACCGGCAAGCGCCATGGCAATCATCACGCGCTGGCGCATACCGCCGCTAAAATCGCTCGGATACATGTCGAAGCGGGCCGCGGCATCTCGAATTCCCACACGCTCCAACAGCGATAGGGCCTCGTTGCGGGCTTCGCGTCGGCTCACCTTACGGTGGGCCCGCACGGCCTCGACGACTTGGGCCCCGACCGTCATGACGGGATTAAGCGAGCTCAAAGGGTCCTGGAAAATCATGGCGATGTCGCAGCCGCGCACCTTGCGCATCGTCTTGAGCGGACGCGCCAGCAGATCCTCGCCATCAAACACAATCTGGCCCTCATAGGCCATCTTCTGTTCATGCTCCAATAGGCGCATGACACTCTGGGCAAACACCGACTTACCGCAGCCGGACTCGCCGACAACACCAACGATCTCGCCGGCATCGATATGTAGGTTGAGTTTGTTGACGGCTTCCAGCGCGTTGCCATCGCGGCCCACAAACGAGATGCAGAGGTCGCGCACGTCCAAAAGATGTTCGCTCATGGACTAGTCCTCCTTGGTCTTGGGGTCGAGGGCGTCGCGCAGGCCGTCGCCGGCAAGGTTCAGCGAAAGCACGCTCGCGATGATGGCCGCTGCTGGGAAGAAGATCATCCACCAGGCTTTGCGCATCACGTTCTTGCCCGCCTGCAGGATGTTTCCCCAGCTGGCGTCGGGTGCCTTGATACCCAGGCCCAGAAACGAGAGCGCGGCCTCCGAGAGCACGGCCTCGGCAAAGACGAAGGTCGCCTGCACCAGGAAGGGCGCCATAACGTTGGGCACGATATGCAGCCACACGATGCGCGCGGTCGAGGCGCCCTGCACGCGCAGGGCCTCCACAAAGGGCTCCTCCTTGACCACCATCGCGCGCGAGCGCACGATGCGCGCCATGCTGGGCGTATAGACGATGGAGAGCGCAATGATGACGTTCCAGACCGAGGCGCCCATCATGGCCATGAGTGCGATAGCCAAAAGCACACCCGGAATGGACATAAGGCCGTCGCAGATGCGCATGAGAATATGATCGAGCCTCTCGTTGTAGCATGCATAGGCGCCGATCACCAAGCCGAGCGCACTCGTCGCGAGCGTGACGGCAATGCCAACGCCAAGCGACACGCGCGCGCCCACGATGACGCGGGCAAGCAGGTCGCGGCCAAAGTCATCGCAGCCAAAGGGATGCGCGGGCGAAGGTGCCGAAAGTCGCAACGCCATCTCCTGCGCATTGGGATTAACCGTCCACACCAGCGGACCGACGAGCGCGATCAGCGCAATCGCCAGGAAAATGCAGCCACCGACCACAAACCCCTTGTTGGCAAGAGCCTTCTTAAAGTTTGCCATCATGCATCGCCCCATTTGCGAGCGCGCGGGTCAAAAGCGCCGTAGGCAAGGTCGACGGC
>CANNPG010000027.1:0-9899 GCA_947507375.1 uncultured Collinsella sp.
CAAAGCCGAGATGGAGAGCCTTGGCTATGACGAGGTCAAGGTCGACGGCCTGGGCAACGTTATGGGCTTTATGGGCGAGGGCGACAAGATCATCGCCATCGACTCTCACATCGACACCGTCGGCATCGGCAACATCGATAACTGGGATGCCGATCCCTATGAGGGCTACGAGACCGACGAGATCATCTACGGTCGCGGCGGCTCCGACCAGGAGGGTGGCATGGCTTCTGCTACCTACGCTGCCAAGATGATGAAGGACATGGGCCTCATCCCCGAAGGCTACAAGATCATGGTCGTCGGCACCGTCCAGGAAGAGGACTGCGACGGCATGTGCTGGCAGTACATCTACAACAAGGACGGCATTAAGCCTGAGTTTGTCATTTCCACCGAGCCCACCGACGGCGGCATCTATCGCGGTCACCGCGGCCGTATGGAGATCCGCGTCGACGTTCACGGCACCTCCTGCCACGGCTCCGCTCCCGACCGCGGCGACAACGCCATCTACAAGATGGCCGACATCATCGCCGACGTCCGCGCCCTCAACAACAACGGCTGCGACGAGTCGACCGACATCAAGGGCCTCGTCAAGATGCTCGACCCCAAGTACAACCCCGAGCACTTCGAGGACGCCCGCTTCCTGGGCCGCGGCACCTGCACCGTCAGCCAGATCTTCTACACCAGCCCCAGCCGCTGCGCTGTCGCTGACTCCTGCGCCATCTCCATCGACCGTCGTATGACCGCCGGCGAGACCTGGGAGTCCTGCCTGGACGAGATTCGTAACCTGCCGGCCGCCAAGAAGTACGGCGACGACGTGAAGGTCTCCATGTACATGTACGATCGTCCGTCCTGGACCGGCGAGGTCTACGAGACCGAGGCTTACTTCCCCACGTGGATCAACAAGGAGACCGCTCCGCACGTCAAGGCCCTCGTCGACGCCCACAAGGCCATGTTCGGTGACGAGCGCATCGGCTGCGAGCCCAGCATGGACAAGCGCACCGGTCGCCCGCTGTGCGACAAGTGGACCTTCTCCACGAACTGCGTTTCCATCCAGGGCCGCTATGGCATCCCCTGCGTAGGCTTTGGCCCGGGTGCCGAGTCTCAGGCTCACGCTCCCAACGAGGTCACCTACAAGGACGACCTGGTCACCGCTGCTGCCATGTACGTGGCTGCCCTGAACCTCTACGATCCGAGCCAGGCCGATGGCGATGCCACCGTGTTCCGCGCCGGTCTGACCAACAACAAGATCGATTAGTCCCATTCCTCGATCTTGTTGAGCCGGGGGCCGCTCGTGTCCCCGGCACCCCCTGTTGACTTGGGGCCCGCGGTCGTTATCTCCCATGCTTCCTCAACGGTGGCGGGTCCTCGTCATGGTGCTCCGCATGTTCTAGCCACACGCGCATGCCGGAGCACATCTGCTCATTGCGATCGTTTCATCTTTAGAAAGGACATTTCCATGGACGCTAAGTTTACCGAGCTCGTCGAGCAGCTGAACGGCCTCGATTTTAAGGGTATGTACGGCAGCGACTTCCTGCACACCTGGGATAAGACCACCGATGAGCTCAAGGCGCTCTACATCGTCGCCGACGCCCTGCGCGAGCTGCGCGAGAACAACGTTTCGTCCAAGATCTTCGACTCAGGTCTGGCTGTCTCGCTGTTCCGCGACAACTCCACCCGTACGCGCTTCTCCTTCTCTAAGGCCGCCAACCTGCTCGGCCTCGAGCTGCAGGACCTGGACGAGAAGAAGTCCCAGATCGCTCACGGCGAGACCGTCCGCGAGACCGCTACCATGATCTCCTTCATGGCCGACGTCATCGGCATCCGCGATGACATGTACATCGGCAAGGGCGACGCCTACATGGCCGAGGTCTCCGAGTCCGTGCAGCAGGCCTACGAGGACGGCGTTCTGGATCACCGTCCCACGCTCATCTCCCTGCAGTCCGATTCCGACCACCCCACGCAGTCCTCTGCCGACATGCTCTACCTCATCAACGAGTTTGGCGGCCTTGAGAACCTCAAGGGCAAGAAGGTTGCCGTCACCTGGGCCTATTCGCCCTCTTACGGCAAGCCGCTGTCCTGCCCGCAGTCGCTGATCAGCCTGCTGCCCCGCTTTGGCATGGACGTCACCCTGGCTCACCCCGAGGGCTACGACCTCATGCCCGAGGTCGTCGAGCGCGCCAAGGGCTATGCCGCCGAGTCCGGCACCACCTTTAAGCAGGTCAACACCATGGCCGAGGCCTTCGAGGGCGCCGACATCGTGATCCCCAAGAGCTGGGCTCCGTTTGCCGCCATGGAGAAGCGCACCAACCTGTACGCCGAGGGCGACGACGCCGGCATCGCCGCGCTCGAGAAGGAGCTGCTCGCCCAGAACGCCACCCATCAGGACTGGTGCTCCACGACCGAGCTCATGGAGAAGACTGCCAACGGCCAGGACACCATCTTTATGCACCCGCTGCCTGCCGACATCTCCGGTGTCTCCTGCGAGCACGGCGAGGTCAACGCCGACGTCTTCGACATGCACCGCGTGGGCATGTACAAGGAGGCCAGCTACAAGCCGTACGCTATCGCAGCCATGATGTTCCTGCAGAAGGTTGCCGATCCCGCCGCCGCCCTCAAGGCCCTCGACGAGCGCAACACCGCCCGTTGGTTCCAGGCCTAAAGCTGGGCTGAGAAATGGCTAAGCGTATCGTTGTCGCCCTGGGCGGAAATGCCCTCGGCGCCAACCTTCCCGAGCAGATGGAGGCCGTCAAGACGACTTCGAAGGCTATCGTCGACCTGATCGAGGAAGGCAACGAGGTCGTTGTCGTGCATGGCAACGGCCCCCAGGTGGGCATGATCGCCAACGCGATGGCCGAGCTCACGCGTTCTAATCCTCAGAAGTACATTCCCTGCCCGTTGTCCGTTTGCGGCGCCATGAGCCAAGGCTACATTGGCTATGACCTGCAAAACGCCCTGCGCGAGGAAATGCTCGACCGCAATATCGACAAGGGCGTCGCCACCGTGCTCACCCAGGTCGAGGTTGCGGCAGACGACCCGGCCTTTGCCGACCCGGTCAAGCCGATTGGTCCGTGGATGAGCGAGGCCGAGGCCAAGGAGCTAGAGGCCGACCGCGGCTATCAGTTCATCCACGACGAGAAGCAGGGGTTCCGCCGCGTGGTGGCTTCGCCCAAGCCCGTGAACATCGTCGAGCTCGACACCATTAAGTCGCTCGTCGAGTCCAACCATGTGGTGATCTCCTGCGGCGGTGGCGGCATTCCCGTCACCAAGGCCCAGGGCAACCACCTTAAGGGCGCTGCCGCCGTCATCGATAAGGACTTTGCGGCCGAGAAGCTCGCCGAGCAGCTCGATGCCGATGCCCTGATTATCCTGACGGCCGTGGAGAAGGTTGCCATTGGCTTTGGCACCGACCACGAGCAGTGGCTCGACACGCTGACCGCGGCTGACGTAAAGCGTCTGTCCGAGGCCAACGAGTTCGGTCGCGGCTCCATGCTGCCCAAGGTCCAGGCCGCCTCGACGTTTGCCGAGAGCAAGCCGGGCCGCACGGCGCTCATCACGCTGCTCGAGAAGGCACGTGACGGTCTTGCCGGCAAGACCGGTACCACGTTTACCGGCGACGCTGAGTAGGCATATCTGCACCATTGAGGAGGGTGCCCTGCGTCGCGGGGTGCCCTCCTTTGTGCTATGGAGAGCCAAGGGTCGTTCGCTGGAAAACGAGTGCGTGCCTGTTCCGACGGAGTGTGAGCTTGGTATGGTGGGTATAGCAACTATGGTGTCCAAAGCAGCCAGGGGAGGTTTGCGGAGATGAAACTTGGTTGCGTGATTATGGCTTCGGGCGAGGGCAAGCGGTTTGGCTCTAACAAGATGCTTGCCGATATCTATGGCGAGCCGCTGATTGCCCGGACCATCGATTCGGTTCCCCGGGGCTTTGACGTTGTGGTTTCGACGCGTTGGCCCGAGGTCGCTCAGATTTGCGAGGACAAGCATTGCCCGTGTGTGCTGCACGATGGCGAGCTGCGCAGCGAAAGCGTCCGTGCGGGCCTTTCGTGGGGAGTCGAACGCAACTGGAAAGGTTGCCTCTTTTTGCCGGGCGACCAGCCGCTCGTGAGTTCGGATTCTTTTGAGGCCATGGTTCGTGCATTTGACGAGCGTGGCCGCAAGCATCCGGTGCGTCTTGCGTGCAACGGTGAGCCTTCGAGCCCGGTGCTCTTTCCGGCGGAACTATTCGATGCGCTTATGTGTCTTGAGGGCAAGGACGGCGGCGGTTCGATCCTCAAGGACCGTACCGACGTGATGCTGGTCGAGGCGCGTGCCTACGAGCTGTGGGACGTCGATACCGCCAAGGGACAGCAACGCATAACGGAGCATATCGCCGCCTGCTCGTATTTTGATCGCGTGGCCAACTGCATCAATCAATAAGGAGCAATTATGATTATCATCAAAAACGGCGCGCTCGTGACGCCACAGGGGCTTCGCCACGCCGATCTTGCCATGGATGGCGATAAGATCGTGCGGATCGCCGCGGCGATTGAGCCTGCCGAGGGCGATACCGTCGAGGATGCCACGGGCTGCTGGGTGTTTCCCGGCTTTATCGACGGCCACACGCACATGCAGTGCTGGACCGGCATGGATTGGACGGCCGATAGCTTTGAGACCGGCACGTGCGCGGCTGCCTGCGGCGGTACGACGACCATCGTGGACTACGCGACGGCCGATCGCGGCGTGACCATGCCCGACGCCCTTGCCGAGTGGCATCGCCGTGCCGACGGAACCTGCACGGCCAACTACGCCTTTCATATGGCACTCGCCGAGTGGAATGAGCGCAACCGCGCCGATCTTTCGGCTATGCGCGAGGCGGGCGTATCGTCGTTTAAGACCTACTTTGCCTACGATCATTTGCGCCTGGACGATGCCGAGACGCTCGAGGTGCTCGAGGAGCTCAAGCGTATTGGCGGTATCCTGTGCGTGCATTGCGAGAACGGTACGCTGGTGAATGAGCTGCAGAAGCGCGTGTTTGAGCAGGGTATCCACGGGCCCGAGGGCCATGCGCTCAGCCGTCCGGATGTGTGCGAGGCCGAGGCAGTGAGCCGTCTGCTATACCTGGCGCACCTGGCCGGCGACGCACCGGTCAACGTGGTGCACCTTTCGACCAAGCTGGGGCTCGAGGCCATCCGTGCCGCCAAGGCGCGCGGGCAGAAGAATATCTATGTCGAGACCTGCCCTCAGTATCTGATGCTCGACGATACGTGCTATTTGGAGCAGGGCGAGGACGGCTTTGCGGGCGCCAAATATGTGATGAGCCCGCCGCTGCGCCATGCGGGTGACCGTGCGGCCCTGCGCGAGGCGCTTGTGGCCGGCGAGATCGATACTATCGCGACCGATCACTGCAGCTTTAACCTGCACGGGCAAAAGGACCGCGGGCGCGACGACTTCCGCGCGATTCCCAACGGCGGACCCGGTGTGGAGCATCGCCCCGTCGCGATCGCTACGAGCTTTGAGGGGCAGCTGGGTCCTGAGGATCTGTGCCGCTTGATGAGCGAGAATCCGGCGCGCGTCTTTGGCATGTATCCGCGCAAGGGATGTCTTGCCGAGGGCTCCGATGCCGACGTGTGCGTGTGGGATCCCAAGGCGCGCTGGACGATCAGCGCCGCGACGCAGCATCAGGCCGTGGACTACACGCCGCTCGAGGGCTTTGAGGCGCACGGCCGCGCCAAGGCTGTGTTTGTGAACGGCGTGCTGGCCGCGCGCGACGGCGAGCCCACCGGAGCCCAGCCCGGCCGCTACGTGCCCCGCTAGCAGCAAAGATGCCGTGTCCCCTCCGCAGTTGCGGTGAAATACGGACTGTTTGCGGCCGTCGGGCGGCCAAACAGTCCGTATTTCACCGCAACTGAGGAGATGGGGCCGGCTACTTGAGGCTGCTGGCGATGAGGGGGCGGCCGAGGGCTGCCTCGAAGCGGTCGGCCATCGTGGGGTCGCTGAGCGTGTCGACTTGGTTGAGCATGACGCGTGCGGTGCTGAGTTCCATCACCCGCATCTCGGCATTGAGCACCTGTGCGACGCGCTCGGGCGTGGCGATGTCGGTGAGCTCGCAGCCGCAACGCTCGCAAAAGAGCTCGGGGCGGTGGACGGCTTCGTGGATGGGCTTGCCGAGCCCTGAGGCGCCGACGATCCAGACGATGTTGGCGGTGCCAGAGGGAATCACCGGCTCCCAGGCGGCATGCGCCTTGAGCGGGAGTCGCTTGCTGCCATCTGCCTCGGTCAACACATAGTCAAAGCGCTGCGCCAGCTCGTTGAGCGGCTCAGCGGGGGCGGAGAGCTTGCCTGTCTCCGGGTCCAAAACACCCGCCTGGCAGATACTTCCACGGTTCATGCCCGCGCATGCCTCGCAGGTGCAGCCGGGAACATGCAGGGCCCCCGGCTTCCAAGGCGCGGAGTCCAGGCGACGGCTCGACCCGTCCCATGGCACGCCGGCGACGGGAAACATGTGCGTGGTGGTACAGAGGAGCACGCGGCCGCCAGCGCGCATAAGCTCAAGGCCCAGCGTCTTCAGCAATGTCGACTTGCCGCCACTGCCGATAATTGCGGTAATGCCCGGCTCGATCTTGAGCGCGGAGGCAAGATTGCCGCTAACCGTTTCCATCTGTTCACCGCCGTATAATACTGTGATAATAAATAATCATCAGAGTAGCGGTCGAACCGCTTTTGCTCTGCTCAAACCGTAGCACAGGGAGGTGCCCCGGGAATGCTCGTTTATGTTCGCGGCGCCGGCGATATCGCCACGGGCGTCGCCGCTCGCTTGGTGCGCGCCGGCGTGTCGGTCGTTATGGCCGATATCGCGGTTCCCACGTGCATCCGCCGCACAATCAGTTTTTGCGAGGCCATTCACCTGGGCGAGGTCGAGGTCGAAGGCATTCGCGCTCGCTTGGCACAGACGCCGGCTGAGGCGCTTGCGATTACCGAGGCTGGAGACGTCGCCGTTGTGGTGGACCCCCAGGCCAAGATGCTCGATGAGCTTAAGCCCGCGGCTGTGGTCGACGCGATTTTGGCCAAGCGCAACTTGGGCACCACGCGCGATATGGCGCCTGTCGTCATTGCCGTGGGGCCGGGCTTTACCGCGCCGGTCGATTGCGACGCCGTGGTCGAGACCATGCGCGGGCATTTTCTCGGCCGCGTCATCACCCAGGGCTCGCCCCAGCCCAATACGGGCGTGCCGGGTGTCATCGCCGGCTATGGCAAAGAGCGCGTTATCCACAGCCCCGCCGCCGGCGTGTTTCGGTCCGACCGCGCAATCGGCGACATCGTGAGCGCCGGAGATGTGATTGGCTACGCGGGCGATACGCCCATGTACACGCAGATCGATGGCTGTCTGCGCGGACTTTTGGCGAACGACGTGCAGGTGACTGAGGGCTTTAAATGCGCCGATGTCGATCCGCGCGGCGATGCCAGCTATATCAACTACATTTCGGACAAGGCGACGTCGGTCGGTGGCGGCGTGCTGGAGGCACTCGCTATGCTTACCGGTGTGTTCCAGGGATAGGAAATTGCAATGGAAAAGCTCGATGTGGTGAATGCAGCGCTTGGTGCTCTGAAGGCCGGTAAGACGTGCGAGCTGGTGGTAGTTGCCGGCACGGCAGGGTCATCGCCGCGCGGCGTGGGCGCCTGGATGGCCGTCTTTGCCGATGGCAGCCAAGCGGGCACCATCGGCGGCGGCAAGATCGAGCTCTTTGCGCTGGGCGAGGCGCGCGAGCTGCTGGCCGCAGGGCAATCGCGCCTGGTCCGCTACACCATGGGCGGCGAGAACTCCGATACCGGCATGATCTGCGGCGGAGCCATCTGCCTGTGCTACCTACATCTGGATGCGACCCAGGCACCGTTGTTCCAGAAAATTGCCGACGTCTTGGCCTTTCGGTGCATCGGCGACTTCGTCATCGACTTTGAGCCGTTTATCGCGAGCGCGCTCGAGGGCGATGTGGCCGAGTACCATGGCGAGGCATCGCGCCATACCATTGCGGGCTGCCCCGGGCTTTCACTGGTGGAGGAGGGGAGTAACGTCACCTACACTAACGCCGCCTCCGAGATTCCCGCGGCGCACGTCGAGACGCTCTGCCCCGAGGGCCTGACCTACATCTTTGGCTGCGGACACGTGGGCGCCGCGACGGCGCGCGTGCTCACGGCGGCGGGCTTTGCCGTCGTGGCCTGCGATGACCGCCCCGGCACGTTGACGCCCGAATGGGTGCCCGGTGTCTACGATCGTCGCCTGGTCGATTACAAGAACCTGAGCGAGCTGTGTCCCATCGGTCCGCGCGACTTGGCGGTCGTCGCCACGGCGGGTCACAAGTCCGATATCGACGTGGTGATTCAGGCCATGCGTGCCAAGCCTGCCTACCTGGGCTGTCTGGGTTCGCGCCGCAAGACGGCCTTTGTGCGCGCCCGCCTGGAGCAGGAAGGCTTTACGCAGGACCAGATCGACGAGCTGCACCTTCCGATCGGCGTTGCCATCGAGGCCGAGGACCCCGAGGAGATCGCCATCTCCATCGCCGCCGAGATGATCCACCTGCGCCGCACCAAACTCGTCCCCCGCAAGCGCTAATCGCATCCCCACCAATAAGTTGCGGTGAAATACGGACTGTTTAAGCCTGTTAGGCCGCCAAACAGTCCCTATTTCACCGCAACAGCTTTTTGGGATCCATTTGTGCGGGGGAGTTGTGGAGTTGTGCAGGCAGACGAGGTTTTTCTGGAAATACGCTCCCGATGCGCGTATAGTACCGATTGTTTTGTCGGCTCCTGCTGTGTCGAGTCCAAACCGCGAAATGCCATGAGCGGCGCGGATGCAGCCAGGAGGCACGAGGACAACCCATCGTGGCCACGCCCCGTGCTTAAAACCCCAAGAAGGAGTGAACAATGGCAGAAGAGAAGTATGTGCCGCGTCTGAAGACCAAGTACAACAACGAGGTCAAGCAGCAGCTTCAGGACAAGTTCCAGTACGAGAACGTCATGATGATCCCCAAGTTTGAGAAGATCGTCGTGAACATGGGTGTCGGCGAGGCCGCTACCGATTCCAAGGCCATCGACGGTGCCGTGCGCGACCTGCGCGCCATCACCGGCCAGCAGCCGATGATCACCCGCGCCCGCAAGTCCATCGCTACCTTCCGCCTGCGCGCTGGTATGCCGATCGGCTGCAAGGTTACCCTGCGTGGCGACCGTATGTGGGAGTTCTTCGATCGTCTGACCTCCGTCGCGATCCCCCGCATCCGCGACTTCCGCGGCATCTCCGCCAAGAGCTTCGACGGCCGTGGTAACTTCTCCATGGGCGTCACCGAGCAGCTCATCTTCCCCGAGATCGACTTCGACTCCGTCGATCACCAGCGTGGTATGGACATCACTTTCGTGACCACCGCCAACACCGATGAGGAGGCCAAGGCCCTTCTGGACGCCTTCGGTTTCCCGTTCAAGAAATAGGTTCACCTGCCCTATAAGCGCCGTTCCCACAAGGGGGCGGCGTTTGGGGCGAACAATACTCTATGTGAGGAGGATATAAGTGGCTAAGACATCGATGATCGTCAAGTGCAATCGCAAGCAGAAGTTCTCTACTCGTGAGTACACGCGCTGCCAGCGCTGCGGCCGTCCGCACTCTGTGTACCGCAAGTTCGGCCTGTGCCGTGTCTGCTTCCGTGAGCTTGCACTCAAGGGCGAGCTTCCCGGCGTTAAGAAGGCCAGCTGGTAAGTCACTACCAGCGTTTCAAGCATCCGTTTGGAACAGGGAAAACGCGCTAGTTAGGCTTTGCCGTTAAGGGCGGCGAAGAACCAAGAGCACGTGTTCATCAAGAACGAAGGAGAATCTGTATGAACCTTACAGACCCGATCGCAGATATGCTTACGCAAAAGATCGGAAGAGCACACGTCTG
>CANNPG010000028.1:0-9428 GCA_947507375.1 uncultured Collinsella sp.
TCTGTTTTTGACGGTAAACGGCCACTTACAGTTCTCCATTGTCGGAGCGAACCACCGCGGCTTCTGTTAAATGAGCTAGAATAGCTCTGATGAATTCTTTTGATATGAGGTGGAGCGTGGCACGAGCCGATTCGGGACTCCCCGAGCAGATTTCGGAGAAAATTATTCAACTGATCCTAGATGAGCATCTTGAGCAAGGCGACCGCCTGCCCAAGGAGGCTGTACTCGTCGAGCGCCTGGGTGCTGGCAGGAGCACCGTACGCGAAGCCATGAAGCTGCTGCAGTCGCGCAACATCGTGCGCATTAAGCAGGGCTCGGGCACCTATGTGGCATCAAACCCCGGCGTTGCCGACGACCCGCTGGGCTTTACCTTTATCGACGACAAGCAGCGTCTGGCGCGCGACCTACTCGAGGTGCGCTTTATGATCGAGCCGCAGATTGCACGCATGGCAGCCGAGCACGCAACCAACGACCAGGTCGTCTGTATCAAAGAGCTCTGCGACGAATCCGAGCGCCTGGCCGAGGCCGGTGAGGATTACTCCGCCGCCGACACCGCGTTCCACAATGCCATTGCCGAGAGCTCCGGAAACCTCGTCGTTCCCCGCCTAATGGGCGTGCTCAAGGCGTCTGTCCCCCTGTTTATTGACGTGACCGGCAAAAAGCTGGTTGAGGAGACCATCCGCACCCACCGTGGCGTGGCCGACGCCATCGCCGCGCGCAATCCCACCGCAGCGCACGATGCGATGTATTTGCATCTGGTGTACAACCGCAACATGATCGCAGAGGGCACGCAGGAACAGAGCGAATAAACGTCCGCGCGGCAAGGGCGAGATCACCGTTTACCTTTTAAAAGTGAACGTTCACCTGATTTTAGGAGAATCTGATTTTTAAATCCTCCTCTTCTCCTATACTGACCTTGTATGAAAAGCAAGACTTATATAGATGAACGTTTCTTTTGAAAGGATCGCTATGTCTGATCTTATGGACAGCTTCCGTCTGGACGGCAAGGTCGCACTGGTAACCGGCGCCACCTATGGCATTGGCATGGCTATCGCCGAGGCGCTCGGAGAGGCTGGCGCCAAGATCGCCTTTAACGCACGTCACGCCGACAAGGTAGCCGAGGCCGAGAAGCACTACCGCGAGTTGGGCTTTGAGGCTCATGGTTACGTGGCAGACGTCACTGACGAGACTGTCGTCGCCGAACTCATCGCCAAGATCGAGGCCGACTTTGGCACCACGCCCGACATCCTGGTCAACAACGCCGGCGTCATCCAGCGTACCCCGATGCTCGACATGAGTGCCGAGGACTTCCGCCGCGTCGTCGATATCGACCTCAACGCACCGTTTATCGTGTCAAAGGCCTGCCTGCCTGGCATGATCGCCAAGGGCCACGGCAAGATCATCAACATCTGCTCGATGATGAGTGAGCTGGGCCGCGAGACCATCGCCGGCTATGCCGCGGCCAAGGGCGGCCTGAAGATGCTCACCAAGAACATCTGCTCCGAGTTTGGCGAGGCCAACATCCAGTGCAACGGCATTGGGCCCGGCTACATCGCCACGCCGCAGACCGCGCCGCTGCGCGAGACGCAGCCTGACGGAAGCCGTCATCCGTTTGACCAGTTCATCATTGCCAAGACGCCGGCCGCCCGTTGGGGCACGCCCGAGGACCTGAAGGGCCCCGCCGTGTTCCTGGCTTCCGACGCGTCGAACTTCGTCAACGGCCACATCCTCTACGTCGACGGCGGCATCCTCGCATACATTGGAAAGCAGCCGCAGTAAGACGCCTGGGCGAGGCGGCGGACGATAAGGTCTGCTGCTCGAACAGTCCTGACTCGCACGAAGAGCACATTAAGTGCTCTTCGGCTCGTGCGGAACTCGCGACAGACCTTATCGTCCGCCGCCCGCAGAGCGGCTTCTCTGTTGGAGATGCCATGCAACATAACGAACCATTAATTTAGAAAATAGTGGAAGGTTACCTATCATGAAAATCGCTCTGATCAATGAGAACTCTCAGAACTCCAAGAACCCTATGATTGAGGCTGCCCTTAAGAAGGTTGTCGAGCCCATGGGCCACACTGTCTTTAACTATGGCATGTATGCCGATGCCGACTCCAAGCCCCTCACCTACGTGCAGAACGGCATCCTTGCCGCCGTGCTGCTGAACTCCGGTGCTGCCGACTACGTCGTGACCGGCTGCGGCACCGGCGAGGGCGCCATGCTCGCCTGTAACTCCTTCCCCGGCGTGCTGTGCGGCCACGTTGCCGACCCGCTCGACGCCTACACCTTTGCCCAGGTCAACGATGGCAACGCCGTCGCCATGCCCTTCGCTCTTAAGAACGGCTGGGGCCAGGAGCTCAACCTTGAGTACACCTTCGAGAAGCTCTTTGGCTTTGGTTCGGGCAACGGCTACCCCGCCGAGCGTGTTGAGCCCGAGCAGCGTAACAAGAAGATCCTCGACGGCGTGCGCGCTGTGACCATGCGTCCGCTCGTCGACGTCCTGGGCGAGATCGATCAGGACCTGGTGAAGGGCGCACTTGCCGGCGAGCACTTCCAGGAGTACTTCTTTGCCAACGCCACCGACGAGGCCATCATCGCCAAGGTCAAGGAGATCCTGGGGCTCTAATCGCACGACTCATTGCAGCTAACGCAAGCGGCGGCCGTCCCACGCACGGGACGGCCGCCGCTTTTTGCTATCTACCGACTGACGCCGCGGGGATAGGCCTCACATGCACCAAGGGGTTGACTAGAGCTCGCAAGCAACCTTGTAGCCATCGCCGATGGCGTCGCGGATGTTGCCGCACTTGTTGGCATCGCCCAACACGTGGGTGGTAACGCCGGCAGCGGCAAGGTCGTCGGCCAACTTGGTATTGGGACGATAGCCCATGGCAAGTACCAGCGTATCGGCATCGGCGATGGTGTGGATCTCGCCGTCCTTTTCGTAGCTGATGGCATCCTCGGTAATCTCGGTCACCTTGGCCTCGGTCAGCACGTGGACACCCTTGGAGAGCATGCGCGTGATGAGCACCGCGCGACCGGCACCGCCCTCGTTGGCGGCAAGCGTCTTGGTCATCTCGATGACGGTGACATCGCGATTGGCCGGCGACAGGTCGTTGACCAGCGGGGCCAGGTAATCTGCCGTCTCGCAACCGACGGTGCCGCCGCCCACGATGACGATCTTCTTGCCCGGGAAAGCCTTGCCGCCCAGCAGGTCGTCAGCCGTCATGACCTGCTTAAATCCCTGCATGAAGGCCGGGGCGATGGGTTCGGCGCCATAAGCAAGGACAACCTCGTAGCCCGCGTAGTCACGCTGAATGTCCTCGGCCGAAAGCTCGGTGCCAAAGACGCATGTGACGCCGGCCTCAGCCAAGCGACGGTACTGATACTTGATCACGCGGGTGAGTTCCTGCTTTGCCGGCGGAACGGCCGCGATGCGCATCTCGCCACCCGGCTCGTCCTGCTTATCCACGAGCACTACGTTGTGGCCGCGCTTGGCAGCAATGTAGGCTGCCTCCATGCCCGCAGGACCAGCGCCCACAACCAGCACGTTCTTGGCCTCGGCGGCAGGCTCGTAGCCGGCCTCGTCGCGCTCAACATCGGGGTTGACGGTGCAGGAGATGCGCTTGCCAAACATAATGCCGTTCAGGCAGCGCAGGCAGCCAATGCAGGGGCGGATGTCGTCGGCGTTGCCGGCAGCGGCCTTGTTGCAGAACTCGGCATCGCACAGATTGGCGCGGCCCATCATGCAGATGTCGGCAGCGCCGTCCTCGATCAGCTCCTCGGCGATCCAGGCCTCGTTGATGCGGCCGACGGTGGCGACGGGAATGTTGACGTGCTTTTTAATCTCGCGCGAGCAGGCGGCGTGCGAGGCCTGCTGGGTACCGGCAGCGGGAATCGCGGAGCCGCGCTTGATGGTGGTACCGCCCGACACATGAATCATGTCGACACCGGCCTTCTCCAGGCGACGCGAGACGTAGATCATGTCGTTGAGGGTCAGGCCGCCATCGGTGTACTCATCGCCCGAGATGCGGACGTCGATGATAAAGTCCTTGCCGCAGCGCTCGCGAATCTCGGCGATGACCTCGAGTAAGAAGCGCATGCGGGCGTCGAGCGAGCCGCCGTACTCGTCGGTACGCTTGTTGTAGAGCGGAGTCAAAAAGCCGCCGAGCATGCCGTGGGCGTGTGCCGCATGGACTTCAACGCCATCGACGCCAGCCTTCTGCATACGCACGGCAGCGTCGCCAAACTGATGCGTGAGCTCGTGAATCTCGTCGACCGTGATGGGGCGCGGTGCCTCGCGGGCGTAAGACGGGCCCACAAAGGACGGAGCGATCAGGCGCGGCGTGCCCGGAATGTTAAAGGCCATGTAGGCGGGATGGAAGAGCTGCGGCATGATCTTGCAGCCATACTCGTGGACGGCCGCGGCGAGCTTTTCCCAGCCGGGGATAAACGTGTCGTCGTAGCAGCACATGTCACCCGGCAGATAGGTATAGGTAGGCTCGACCGTCACGACCTCGGTAATGATGAGGCCCACGCCGCCCTTGGCGCGGGCACGGTAATGATCGACCAAGTCGTCGGTCACATAGCCATGATCGGCCAGGTTGGTGGACACCGGCGGCATAAAGACGCGGTTCTTGACCTCGGTTGTACCGACCTTGATCGGGCTAAAGAGCATCGGGTAGGCAGAGGACTCCATACAGGGTTCCTTTCATTTGAGCCGCTCGGCGGCAGTTGCTGACGTACCTATCGTACCAGCAACCGTGCAGCATCCGACCGCACGCGCTCCCCCAGTCTCTGCTCAACCCCCAAAAAGTTGCGGTGGAATACGGAGTAGATAAGGCCTTTGACAGCCAAGACAGTCCGTATTTCACCGCAACTGATGGGCGGGGTGGAATTGAGGGCTCAGATAGTCAGTCATGCCCTCATCCGCCACTCCCCCACCTACAGCGCGCCGTCCAGCATAAGGTTCACCTTGAGCACGTTGACCGTGGGCTCGCCGAACACGCCGAGGAAACGGCCCTTGGTGCACGCGGCGATGATGTCGCGCACCTCGTCCTCACTTTTGCCCGTGGCCTTGGCAAGGCGCGGGACCTGGTACTCGGCGGCATCCGGAGAGATCTCCGGGTCGAGGCCGGACCCCGAACACGTCACCAGGTCGACGGGCACAGCGTCTATATCGGCATCGGGATTGGCGGCGCGGATCTTCTTCGCGCGCGCATCTATCAGCTGCCGATACTCCTCACTCGCCGGGGACAGGTTGGACGGGGCACCGTACGCCATGAGCTCGCCATCTTCGCCTTCGACAATTGACACGTTCTGGATGCGGCCCCACATGTGGTCCTCATCCTCAAAGTTCTGGCCGATCAGCTCGGAGCCCACGATCTTGTCGTCGACCTTGATGAGCGAACCGTTCGCCTGATACGGGAACGCAACCTGGGCGATGCCGGTCACGACGAGCGTATAGCCCAGACCGCAGACAACGGTAAACAGCGCGAACACGCCAAGTGCGCGCGATGCGATACCTTTGAACATACATACCTCCGTCTACATCATGCCAATGCCGAACAAGGCCAGCAGCATGTCGATAATCTTGATGAATACGAACGGCGCCACAATACCGCCCAGGCCCCACACCAGCAGGTTGTGGGTCAGCAGCTGGCCGGACGAAAGCTCGCAGTACTTCACGCCTTTCAGGGCGGCAGGAATCAGCGCGACGATGACCAGCGCGTTGTAGATAATGGCGGACAGCACGGCAGTCAACGGGCTGGTGAGCCCCAGGATGTTGAGGGCGTCCAACCCGGGGTAGATCGGCGAGAATAGCGCCGGGATGATGGCGAAATACTTGGCGACGTCGTTGGCGACCGAGAAGGTCGTGAGCGAGCCGCGGGTCATGAGCAGTTGCTTGCCGATACGCACGATATCGATGAGTTTGGTGGGGCTGGAGTCGAGGTCGACCATGTTGCCGGCCTCCTTGGCAGCCTGGGTTCCCGTGTTCATGGCCACGGCGACATCCGCCTGCGCCAGCGCTGGCGCGTCGTTGGTGCCATCTCCGGTCATCGCGACCAGATGGCCCTCATGCTGGAACGCGCGGATCTTATCGAGCTTGCCCTCGGGCGTCGCTTCGGCCAGGAAGTCATCCACACCGGCCTCGGCGGCGATGGCGGCGGCCGTCAGCGGATTATCACCCGTCACCATTATGGTCTTGATACCCATGCGGCGCAGATCGGCGAACTTTTCCATCACGCCGGACTTGATGATGTCCTTAAGGTAGACGACACCCAGCACACGTCGGTCCTTTGCCACGACCAACGGGGTGCCGCCCACCTTCGCAATGCGTTCGACGGCCTCGTCGCACTCCTTCGAGAACACTCCTCCGGCAGCCTCCACATAAGCGCGAACGGAATCGGCCGCACCCTTGCGAATCTCGCTGTCGGCGTAGTTCACACCGGACATGCGGGTCGCCGCGGTGAAGGGGATGAACTCCATGCCCTTATCCTCGAGTGTGCGGCCGCGCAGCCCAAACTGCTCCTTGGCGAGCACGACGATGGAGCGGCCCTCGGGGGTCTCATCCGCCAGAGAGGACAGCTGCGCGGCATCGGCCAGCTCCGCGGGATCGACGCCGTCGACCGGGATGAACTCGGCGGCTTGGCGGTTACCCAGGGTAATGGTGCCGGTCTTGTCGAGCATGAGGATGTCGACGTCGCCGGCGGCCTCGATGGCGCGGCCGGACATGGCCAGCACGTTGGCCTCGTTCAGTCGGCTCATGCCGGCGATGCCAATGGCGGACAACAGCGCACCAATGGTGGTGGGCGCCAGACAGACGAGCAAGGCAACGAGCGTGGTCACAGCGGTGGGGTTCGCCATACCGTTGAGCCCTGCAGAGAAACTCGAGTAGCAGTACAGTGCGATCGTCACGAGGATGAAAATGACGGACAGAGCAACCAGAAAGATCTCGAGCGCGACCTCGTTGGGGGTCTTCTTGCGGGCGGCGCCCTCGACCATGGCGATCATCTTATCCAGGAAGCTCTGGCCAGGCTCGCTGGTAATTTTCACCACAATCCAATCGGAAAGCACGGTGGTGCCGCCAGTGACGGCAGAACGGTCGCCGCCAGCCTCGCGAACCACGGGTGCAGACTCGCCGGTGATGGCCGACTCATCAACCGAGGCGGCACCCTCGATGACATCGCCGTCTCCCGGAATCTGCTCGCCGGCGCGCACGACCACCAGATCCCCGCGTGAGAGCTCGGTACCGGGAACGACCGTGAAGCGGTCCTTATCCTCGACGGACTCGATGCGATGGGCCTCGACGTCCTTTTTCGCCGCGCGCAGGGAGTCTGCCTGCGCCTTACCGCGGCCCTCGGCAAGTGCCTCGGCAAAATTTGAAAAGAGGTCGGTCAGCCAGAGAATGACGGCAATGGCGATCACATAGTACGTGGGGACGTCGGCGTCCTGTACCCCAAAAATAGAGGCGATAGCCAGAATGGAGGTCATGGCGGCCGACAGCCACACCAGGAACATGACCGGGTTTTGGACCTGGACACGGGGGTCAAGCTTGGCAAATGAATCGCGCACCGCGCGGCTCATCATGTCTTTTTGCATAGCCATAAATCTGCGACTCCTTTACGCAACCATCTGGAAGAATTCGGCAACGGGACCAAGCGCCAACGCCGGGAAGAAGCTCAGGGCGCCAATCAGCAGAACGACGAATACCAGCAGGAACACGAACATGGCATTGGTGGTGGAAAGCGTGCCGGCGCCCTCGGCGACCTTGCCCTTCCCGGCCAGCGAGCCCGCGATGGCGAGCGTGCCCGCAATCGGCAGGAACCGCGCGAACAGCATCTCGATACCCAGCAGCACGTTGATCCACGGGATGTTGCAGTTCATGCCGGCGAATGAGGAGCCGTTGTTGCCGCCAGCCGAAGTAAGGGTGTACAGGACCTCGGAGAAGCCATGCGCCCCGCCGTTGTTGAGTTGGTCGACAAGACCGGGCACCATGCAGGCGATAGTGGAGCTCACCAGAATGGCGAACGGGGTGGCGAGACACAGAACCACCGCCCAGCGCATCTCGGTCGGCTCGATCTTCTTGCCCAGGAACTCGGGCGTGCGGCCGACCATAAGGCCGGCGATAAATACCGTGAGGATGGCGAAGCCGATCATGCCGTACAGGCCGCAGCCCACGCCGCCGAACACCACCTCGCCCAGCGCTATCTGGAGCATCTGGACAAACCCGCCGAGCGGGGTGTAGGAGTCGTGCATGGAGTTGACCGAGCCGTTGGAAGCAGCCGTCGTGAAAGCGGACCAGGTAGAAGAGGAGGCGATGCCAAAGCGGCTCTCCTTGCCCTCCATGTTGCCGCCCGCCTGGCCATCGGTCATCTCGATGTTGACCGCGCCGCCATCTGCCAGCTGCGGCGTACCCATATGCTCGTTAACGGCGATGATGCCGGTAAAGACCACGAGCAGGATAAACATCGCCGCGAAGATGGCCTTGCCCTGCCTGGCATTCTTGACACCGATGCCGAAGGTGAAGCAGCAGGCGACCGGAATCAGCAGCAAGCTGGTCATCTCGATGATGTTGGTGAAGGCATTGGGGTTCTCATACGGATGCGCAGAGTTCGCGCCAAAGAAGCCGCCGCCGTTGGTGCCGGATTGTTTGATGGCAACCTGGCTGGCCGCAGGACCCTGGGGCAAAAACTGCTCGGTGACCACGCGGGCGCCCTCGACGACCTTGCCGTCGACCTTGACCGTGTCGCCCTCGATCTGGGCGCCGTCGATAACGCTCCAACCGCCGTCTGCATTAGGCTGGACAGCAACGGGCTCTACGAGCTCAGCCTTCTGAGCCGGCTGAAAATTGGAGATAACGCCACCGGCAGCCAGGCAGATGCCGAACACGAGGTTCAGCGGGATGAGCACATACAGGACGGTGCGGGTGAGGTCGACCCAGAAGGAACCCAGACCCTGCTCCTTGACCTGACGGAAACCGCGGATGAGCGCGAACATGACCGCAATACCGGTGCCGGCGGACAAGAAGTTTTGCACGGTGAGGCCCATGAACTGCACAAAGTAGGACAGGGTGGTCTCACCGGAATAGGATTGCCAGTTGGTGTTGGTTATGAAGGAAGCAGCCGTATTAAACGACAGGTCCCATGACGCACCCGGCAGGTGCTGGGGATTGCCTGGCAAGAAAGACTGAAGCACCTGGAGTGCCACAAGAGCCACGAGGCCGATCCCCGAAAAGACCAGCACGCTCGCCAGATAGCGCCTACACCCCATCTGCTCTGCCGCGTCGATGCGAAGCAGACGATAGACGCCACGCTCCACAGGAGCAATCACAGGCGACAGGAACGTATGCTCACCATCCATGATATGGGCCATGAACCGACCGAGCGGAACGGCCAAGACGACGAGCACGGCAAAGTACAAGATGTACTGAA
>CANNPG010000029.1:0-9369 GCA_947507375.1 uncultured Collinsella sp.
TCTTCCGATCTCTCTACTTTAATACGGACGGCCGCGTAAAGCTGCTGCTGGGTCTGGGTCGCGGCAAGAAGCTCTACGACAAGCGCGAGGACATGGCCAAGCGTGATGTCCAACGCGAGATCGACCGCGCCCTTAAGGAACGCAACCGCTAGGCACTCTGTATAAGTTGCGGTGGAATACGGACTGTTTTGCCTGTTTGAGGGGCTATTCAGTCCCTATTTCACCGCAACTGCGGGCGTCTCATCTTTCTTACTGTTCTGACACATATGTCTTAAAGGCGGCGTCCGTTATGGGTGCCGCCTTTTTTGTGGGTACATACATTCATGAGGTTCCAACCCGAGTTAGGGGAGTGATCGTTATGGACAAAACTGCGTTCTTTACCATGCCGAGCGGTCTGTACGTGGTGAGCGCTGCGGCAGACGGGTTGCGCGCCGGCTGCGTCATCAACACTGCGGTGCAGGTGACGTCCATGCCGCCGCGTATTTCGGTTGCCGTGAACAAGGACAATGTCACCTCGGGCGTCATCGCATCGGCCAAAGCGTTCGCGCTGACCGTGATCGATCAGACCGCCGACATGCTCTACATCGGTAACTTTGGGTTCCGCACCAGCAGCGATTATGACAAGTTTGCCAAATACGAGACCCGCGAGACGGCTCTAGGCATGCCCTATGTGCCCGAGCACGCGGCGGCCCTGTTTAGCTGCCGTTTGATCGACACTGTGGATGTGGGCACGCATCTGCTGTTTATTGGCGAGGTCGAGGATGCCGAGCGCCTGAGCGACGAGACGCCGCTGACGTACGACTACTATCACAAGGTGCTAAAGGGCAAGACGCCGCCCAAAGCCTCGTCGTATCAAGGCTAGAAATGTTCTAAAAATACTTGCATTATGTTATTGAGAATATATACTAATAAGTAAGTACACCAGCAGTCACGTTCGAGAGGAGAACATCATGGCTGAGGAGAAGAAGACGTATAAGTTTGTGTGCACCGTTTGCGGTTACGAGGTTGAGGTCGACACGCCCGAGCTGCCCGAGGACTACGTGTGCCCGGTCTGCGGCGTCGGCCCCGATGAGTTTGAGCTTGTCGAGGAGTAGCTCGTAGACACACGGCGATTAGCCATACAGAGCTCTGTCCAAGGGTCCCGGCTGGATATTCCGGCTGGGACCCTTTTGATTTATCTGACGGTTTAAAACGGCCTTACGTGTTACAGATTGAGACGTTATATCTGGACAGCCACGCCATCCCAATTACATCCCCGTTAGCAGCACGATGTCGAGAATCGTCACGATGACGCCGATCCCTACGAGCAACGCGTTGAGCGGGCGCGAGTTGGCGTATTTGCCCATGACGCGGGACGAACTGGTGAGTCGTATAAGCACAAAGACCGTAATCGGCAGCTGAAGCGACAGCAGCGCCTGACTCCAAATGAGACCCTCAAAAGGATTCGGGACGACCAGGCACGCCGCCACTGCGCCGACGAAACAGGCCACCACCCCGATCGAGGAATGTCGGTCGTGGATGTCGTATTCCTCGTCGAGCATGCCTGCGGTGATGGTGCCCGCCGCCATGCCCGCCGTCACACTACTCGATATACCCGCAAACAGCAGCGCCACCGCAAAGATGGTCGAGCTTGCCGGGCCCATGATGGGGGAGAGCATGGCCGCTGCGACGGCGAGGTCGTCTACGACAATGCCGTGCGCAAAGAAGGTCGTTGCGGCCAGGATGACCATGGCCGAGTTGATCGCCCAGCCCACGCCCATCGAAAAGAGCGTGTCGAAGAGCTCGTAGCGCAGACGTTCCTCGATAACCTGCTTGCCTTGGCCTTCGAAGTGCATGGATTGGATGACCTCGGAGTGCAGGAAGAGGTTGTGGGGCATAACGACCGCGCCTAGGACACTTACGATAATCGCGGCCGAGCCGGTGGGCATACTGGGTGTGATCCAGCTTGCGGCGGCCATCGGCCAGTCGACCTTGACTAGCGTGAGCTCGGCCAAAAACGAGAGTCCTACCACGCCTAC
Organism: uncultured Collinsella sp.; assembly: GCA_947507375.1. Taxonomy (GTDB): domain Bacteria; phylum Actinomycetota; class Coriobacteriia; order Coriobacteriales; family Coriobacteriaceae; genus Collinsella. The sequence continues at coordinate 2,019 of CANNPG010000029.1, forward strand.
GAAGGCGATGATCCATCGCTCGGCACGCTTGTAGGAGTTCGTCATGAGCATCGCCATCGATACTGTCGCCACGATGACGCAGCCCGCGCGCACGGGCAGCCCAAAGAGCATCTGGAGCGCGATCGCACCGCCCAGGACTTCGGCCATGGCGGTGGCGATGGTCGCGAGGTAGGCGCTGGCAAGCACCGTGCGCCCAACGAAGCGGGGAAGGTAACGTGTCGTGGCCTCGGCAAGACAGGCGCCCGTGGCGATACCCAGGTGTGCCGCGTTGTGCTGCAGCACAATGAGCATGATCGTGGACAGCGTGACGATCCACAGCAGCGCGTAGCCAAACTGCGAGCCGGCGGCCATGTTGGAGGCCCAGTTGCCCGGATCGATAAAGCCGACGGTCACGAGCAGCCCGGGGCCGATATGCCGGGCGATATCCAGACCTCCGTGGCCTCCGGTGCGGTGCGAGCCAAAGTGTTGTTTGAGATGGTTGAGCATGGTGAGCTCCTGCGTGCCGTTTGTTTGACGCCGCAAAGGATACCCGTTTTATGCTAAAAAGTTAACCGAGACTAACAAAATTGTTGTATTTGAATAGGATGGTGAAAGGGGATTACCGAAATGTCTTGATCTGTAACAACTAGGGATGGAAATTGGACCTAGGTGTTACAGATCGAGACAAACCAAAACCGTCCTGCAGAAAATCTCAATCTGTAACATCTAGGCGCCAAAATCGGCTCCTCCTGTTACAGATTGAGATGTTAGATGCAGTGAGCTTACAGACCGCCCGGCACACGGAGCGTGGCGTTGTCGATGGGCTCAATCGACACCTCGGGCGCGTGCTCCACCTGCGGCACTCACTCGTAGGGCGCGCGTTACGCGATTGTTTCGAAACGGGCGGGAAACACAACGGGCTGGCTATGCTCCTAGTATGCCTAGTCAACTGACTGTCTAACACCTAGGGGAGGATCGCGATGCAGGCAGATTCCGCTCAGCAGCAGGGCCTTTATCGCCCCGAATTCGACCACGATGCATGTGGCATCGGCGCGCTCGCCGATATCAACGGCGAGCGCCATCACCAGATCCTGGACGACGCACTGTCCATTCTGGTCAACTTGGAGCACCGCGGCGGCACGGGACTCGAGAAGAACACCGGCGACGGCGCCGGCATCTTGTTCCAGGTTCCGCATCACTTTTTCCGTAAAGAGGCCCAAAAGTGCGGCCAGATTCTGCCGGCAGAGGGCGACTATGGCGTGGCCATGCTGTTCTTCCCGCAGGACGACAAGGGCGTAGAGGATGCCCGCCGTGTGTTTGAGGAGGGCTGCGCCGAGGCTGGCGTGCCGTTGCTCTTTTGGCGCGAGGTGCCGGTCGACCCGCACGATCTAGGCGAGACGGCCCGCGCCTGCATGCCTACTATCCTGCAGGCCTTCCTGGGTCGCCCCGATGATACGCCGGCGGGCGACGCCTTCGAGCGCCGTCTGTATGTGTGCCGCCGCACCATCGAAAAGAAGGCTGATGCGGAGTTTGCCCTGCGCGACAAGATCTTCTACGTGTGCTCCATGAGCTCGCGCACCATCGTGTACAAGGGCATGCTTGTGGCCACGCAGATGCGCCGCTTCTTCATCGACCTCAACGACGCCGCCGTCAAAACGGCCGTGGCGCTCGTCCACTCGCGGTACTCCACCAACACCACGCCCAGCTGGGAGCGCGCGCACCCCAACCGTTTTATCATCCATAACGGCGAGATCAACACCCTCAAGGGTAACGTCAACTGGATTCGCGCCCGCGAACCCAACCTGTACAGCCCCGTGCTGCAGCACGATCTTGAGCGCGTGATGCCCATCATCAACCGCGAGGGCTCCGATTCCGCGATTCTGGACAATGTGCTCGAGTTTTTGGTCATGAACGGTCGCCCGCTCACGCGTGCCGCGTCCATGTTGCTGCCCGAGCCGTGGGACCACAACGACAACCTGAGCGAGGAGCGCCGCGCCTACGACGCCTACCAGTCCATGCTCATGGAGCCGTGGGACGGCCCGGCCGCTATCGCCTTTACCGACGGTCGCACGCTGGGTGCCGCCCTCGACCGCAACGGCCTGCGCCCCGCCCGCTACTACGTGACGCGCGACGGCCGCTTTATGCTGGCGAGCGAGGTGGGCACCATCGAGGTGAGCCCCGAGAACATCCTGACGAGCGGCTGTCTGGGACCGGGCCAGATGCTCGAGGTCGATTTTGCCCGCGGCCGCGTGATCTACAACGACGAGCTGCGCGCCCGTTACGCCAAGGAAAAGCCCTATCGTGACTGGATTGCCGAGGAGACGCTGACCGTCGACGCGCTCGACAAGCCCGCCGCGCCCGCGCCCGCCGAGGATGCCGAGGTGCCCGCCGCCGTGCGCATGGCCAAGCTCGGGTATCACTGGGATGATGTTGACGAGGTCGTGCGTCCCATGGCCCAGCAGGGCAAGGCCCCGCTCGCCTCGATGGGCATCGATGCGCCGCTGGCCTGCCTGTCCAAGAAGACGCGTTCGTTCTTCGACTACTTCTATCAGCTGTTCGCCCAGGTCACGAACCCGCCGATCGATGCCCTGCGCGAGCACATGGTGACTTCGACCACGCTCTACCTGGGCAACCACGGCAACCTGCTCGAGGATTCCCGCACGGCCTGCCAGCTGGTGCGCTTGGAGCGTCCGCTGCTGAGCGAGGAGGAGTTCGACCGCATCTGCGCCATCGACCGCGTGGGCTTTAAGCTCCGCCGTTTTCGCGCTGTCTATCGCCGCGATGCCGGCGAGGGCGCACTGCAGGCTGCGCTCAAGCAGCTTGCAGAGGACGTTGAGGCTGCGGTCCGCGACGGCGTGAACATCGTGGTGTTGAGCGATCGTGCCGCTGCGGGCGAGGTGCCCGTGCCGTCGCTGCTCGCCGTGGGCTGCGTGCACAACCACCTGATCCGCGCCGGCGTGCGTACCTTTGCCGACATCGTGGTGGAGTGTGGCGACGCCGTGTCCCCGCACGACTTTGCGGCGCTGGTGGGCTACTCCGCGAGCGGCATCTATCCGTACAACGCGCATGCGTGCATTCGCGACTTGGCGGCGCACGGCGATCTGGACGTGACGGCCGAGCAGGGCATCGCCAACTACAACAAGGCTGCGACCGCCGGCATTGTCTCCATCATGTCCAAGATGGGCATCTCCACGGTGCAGAGCTACCACTCCGCGCAGATCTTCGAGGCCGTGGGCTTCACTCCGGAGTTCGTCAACGCGTACTTCGCCGGCACGGTGAGCCGTGTGGGCGGTATGGGTGTCGAGGACGTCGAGCGCGAGCAGAATGAGCGCTACGACGCCGCGCTCGCTATCCTTAAGAGCCCGGCTCCCGATCAGCTGCCCACGCTGGGTCTGACCAAGTGGCGCCCGCTCGGCGGCGAGGATCACCTGATCGACCCGCAGACCGTCTACCTGCTGCAGACCGCCTGCCGCGAGGACAGCTACGACACCTTTAAGAAGTACAGCGCCCGCCTGCACCGCACCGGCCGTGCCGTGCGCCTGCGTGACCTGCTGGACTTTAATGCCAACGGTCGCACGCCGGTTTCGCTCGACGAGGTGGAGCCCGCGCTCAACATCGTCCGCCGCTTTAACACCGGCGCCATGTCGTACGGTTCCATCAGCAAAGAGGCACACGAGTGCATGGCCATCGCCATGAACCGCCTGCACGGTCGTTCCAACTCGGGCGAGGGCGGCGAGGACCCGCGTCGCGAGACCCCGCTGGCCAACGGCGACTCCAAGAACTCCGCGATCAAGCAGGTGGCAAGTGCGCGCTTTGGCGTGACGAGCCGCTATCTTTGCAGCGCCTTTGAGATTCAAATTAAGATGGCCCAGGGCGCCAAGCCCGGCGAGGGCGGCCACCTGCCCGGCAAGAAGGTCTATCCCTGGATCGCCGAGGTCCGTCAGTCCACGCCCGGCATCGGCCTGATCTCGCCTCCACCGCACCACGACATCTACTCCATCGAGGACTTGGCAGAGCTTATCTTCGATCTTAAGAACGCCAACCCCGGTGCGCGCGTGTCGGTCAAGTTGGTCAGCGAGGCGGGCGTCGGCACCATTGCTACCGGCGTGGCCAAGGGCGCTGCCGACAAGATCTTGATCAGCGGGCACAATGGCGGCTCGGGTGCCGCGGCGCGCGATTCCATCTGGCATGCGGGCCTGCCGCTGGAACTTGGCCTTGCCGAGGCCCAGCAGACGCTGCTGCAAAACGGTTTGCGCTCACGCGTGGTGCTCGAGGCCGATGGCAAGCTCATGGACGGTACCGATGTCGCCGTCGCCTGTCTGCTGGGTGCCGAGGAGTTTGGCTTTGCGACCATGCCGCTCATCTCCATGGGCTGCCTCATGCAGCGCGACTGCCAGCAGGATACCTGCCCGGCCGGCATTGCCACGCAAAACTGTCGCTTGCGTCGCGGCTTCCGCGGCAAGCCCGAGCACGTTGAGCACTTTATGCTCTTTGTTGCCGAGCAGCTGCGTGAGGTCATGGCGAGCCTGGGCTTCCGCACCGTCGACGAGATGGTCGGCCATCCCGAGTGCTTGCGCCAGATTGAGGTCCCGGGCAACCGCAAGGCCAACCTGCTCGATCTGTCGCCCGTGCTGGCGAGCGCGACCTGCGAGTTCGGTGCCCATATCCCGGGTGCCGACGGCCGTCACTTCCTGCCCCAGATGGCTGCGGACAGCGAGCTCGACAAGACGCTCGACTCCACGTTGTTTGTGCCCTATACGGCCGATGCCCGTGCGCACCTGCGCCCGATTCGCTTCCGCGCCGATATCGCCAACGTCAACCGCTGCGTGGGCACCATTTTGGGCAACGCGGTGACCAAGGCGCATCCCGAGGGCCTGCCCGCCGGCTCCATCACCATCGATTGCGATGGATCGGCCGGTCAGAGCTTTGGCGCCTTCCTGCCGCGCGGCATTACGCTCAATGTGTGCGGTGACGCCAACGACTACTTTGGCAAGGGCCTTTCGGGCGGCGAGGTGTCGGTGCGCCCCAACCCGCATGCGACCTACAAGTTCGACGAGAACATCATCGTGGGCAACGTGGCCTTCTTTGGCGCCACGAGCGGTCGCGGTTTCATTAACGGCTTGGCCGGCCAGCGCTTTGGCGTACGCAACTCCGGTGCCACCGTGGTGGTCGAGGGCTGCGGCAACCATGGCTGCGAGTACATGACGGGCGGTCTGGCGCTCATCCTGGGCGAGGTCGGGCAGAACTTCGCCGCCGGCATGACGGGCGGCGTGGCTTACGTCTTTGACCAGTACGGCACGCTCGATGCCCGTGTGAACCACGAGAGCGTTGAGCTCAAGGCCCCGACGGCCGGCGAGCTGGCGCAGATTCGTGCGCTCATCCAGGAGCACGTGGACGCGACGCAGAGCCCGCGCGGTATTAAGCTGCTCTACAGCTTTGAGACGATGAGCAAGCACTTTGTGAAGGTCATTCCGACCGAGTACGAGCGCGTGTTGGCGATTGTCGCCGCCGCCGAGGCCATCGGTAAGACGCATGCGCAGGCCGAGGAGCTGGCGTTTGACATTGTGACCGGTCGCGCCGACGCCGCCGATGTCGCTCGCTTTGATGTGGCGGGTGGTGTCGCTGGCGCTGCGCCCGCCACCGCCAGCTCTGTTGCTTCGACCAAGAAGGAGGCGTAAGTGCCATGGGTAAGCCCGGTGCTTTTCTTGATATCGATCGCGTGACCCACGAGCTGCGCCCCGTGGAGGAGCGCAGCCGCGATTTCGATCCGCTGTACGTGGAGCTCGACGACGATGCGCGCCGCGCCCAGGCGAGCCGCTGCATGATGTGCGGTGTGGCGTTTTGCCAGATGGGCGCGAGCTTTGGCAAGGCACGCCCGAGCGGCTGCCCGCTGCACAATCTGATTCCCGAGTGGAACGAGCTAGTGTATCGCGGCCGCTGGGACGAGGCTGCCGAGCGTCTGTCACTCACCTCGCCTATGCCCGAGTTCACGAGCCGCGTGTGCCCGGCGCTGTGCGAGGCCGCGTGCAACCTGGGCTCGGTCGACGGCCAGCCCACGACGATTCACGACAACGAGCGCGCGATCAGCGACCATGAGTGGGCAAACGGTGGCCCGCGTCGCTTTGAACCGGCAGGGGAGGACGCGCCCTCGGTCGCCGTGGTTGGTTCCGGTCCTGCTGGTCTGGTGGCAGCATGGGAGCTCGCCCGTCGTGGCGCTCGCGTGACGGTGTTTGAGCGCGACGACCGCCCGGGCGGTTTGCTCATGTACGGCATTCCCAACATGAAGCTCGAGAAGTCCGTTGTCGAGCGTCGCGTGGCACTTATGCGCGAGCTGGGCATTGTGTTCGAGCTGGGTGCTGACGTGAGCGATCCCAAGGTTACCGCCAAGCTCGATGACTTTGATGCCGTCGTGGTGGCTGCCGGCGCTCGTGCTCCGCGTGGGCTTTCGGCTGCGAACATTGATGCCCCGGGCGTGGTGTATGCCGTGGACTACCTGACGGCTTCGACCGTCTCGGTGCTCGATGGCGGCGAGCCTGTCGTCGATGCACGCGGCCTGGACGTCGTGGTCATTGGCGGCGGCGATACCGGTAACGACTGCGTGGGCACCGCGGTACGTCAGGGTGCGCGCAGCGTGCGCCAGTTTGAGTTCTTGCCGGCTGCGCCCGATAAGCGCGCGGCGAGCAACCCCTGGCCGCAGTGGCCCAATGTAAAGAAGACCGACTACGGCCAGCAGGAGGCTATCGCTGCGATGGGTGGCGAGATGCGTGCCTGGGGCGTGGATACGCTCGAGGTGCTGCTGGACAAGAAGGGTGCGGCCGCGGGCCTGCGCGTGGTCGATTTGGATTGGTCGGCGGGAAAGCCCGAGCGCATTGCGGGCTCCGAGCACGAGGTGCCGGCGCAGCTGGTGCTCATCGCCTGCGGCTTTACGGGTCCGGAGCACAGTGTGTTCGATGCGGTGAGCGTGCCTGTTGCCACCTCTGGTCGTCCGCTGCCTGTGATGGCTGCCGAGGGCTCGCACCTCGCGGCTCGCACGGAGGGTGTCGCCGCGGATGCCGCGCCGGTGTATGTGGCAGGTGATGCCCGCAACGGCAGCTCGCTCGTTGTGAACGCCATGGCCGATGCCCTGACCTGCGCAGCCGAAGTCGCCGAGGCGCTGGAGCTGTAAGGCGGCTGTCCACAACCGAATCGTCAAGGGCTGTCCCCAGCGGCCGGCACATAAGGAACGTCCCCAAGTCAGCTGGGGACGTTCCTTATGTGCCGGCACCCGGGGACATTCCTTGCGAGTTCGTAGGCGACTTTGTCATTTGTCGACGTACAAGTGTTCATTCGTCGACGTTTGCGATTGTGGTGCTCTGCTCTTTCTGTGGTGGTA
>CANNPG010000030.1:0-9322 GCA_947507375.1 uncultured Collinsella sp.
AAATTATTGCTCGAATGGTGCAATTTTATTGCCCAACGGCAGGGTACCCGATACGACGCAAATCACAGGATATGGCAGTTTGAACTACCGATGTCGAGGGACCGAAAAACAAAAAAAGACGGGGCTCGCAATGCGAACCCCGTCTGCAAAGAAATCTGGCGAGAAAACCTGATTACTTGAGGGTGACAGCAGCGCCAGCAGCCTCGAGCTTCTCCTTGGCAGCCTCGGCGTCCTCCTTCTTGGCACCCTCGAGAACAGCCTTGGGAGCGCCCTCGACGACCTCCTTGGCCTCCTTCAGGCCAAGGTTGGTGAGCTCACGGACGGCCTTGATGACCTGGATCTTGTTGTCGCCGAAGCCCTCGAGCACGACGTCAAACTCGGTCTTCTCCTCGGCCTCAGCAGCGTCAGCAGCGGGAGCGGCGACAACAGCGGCAGGAGCAGCGGCGGAAACGCCGAAGGTGTCCTCGATAGCCTTGACGAGCTCGGAAGCCTCGAGAAGGGTCATTTCCTTAAGAGCATCGATGATCTCATCGGTGGTAAGCTTAGCCATTTCTAAGTCCTTTCGGTTTCCGTGCGGATGCACGGAGATCAGTTAAAACACGACGCGAATGCGCCAGGGGTGCGGCGTTGCCGCCGCGGGTGAAAACAGCAACTAGGCTGCCTTCTGCTCGGAGACCTGCTGGATCGAACGAGCGAGACCAGAGGAAACGCCGTTGACGCAGACAGCGATGTCGCGAGCGAAACCGGAGATGAGGCCGGCAATCTGGCCGAGAAGCTGATCCTTGGTGGGCAGCTCGGCGATAGCCTTAACATCATCAGCGGAAACGGCCTTGCCGTCGGAGATACCGCCCTTGATCTCAAGGACGCCCTTGGACTGAGCGGAGAAGTCCTTAAGGGCCTTAGCGGCCTCGACCGGCTCGGACTCGTAGAACACATAAGCGACGGGGCCGGCGAGGATCTCGTCGAGCTCGGGCTGCTCCTGGTTCTTAAGAGCGATCTTGACCAGGTTGTTCTTGTAGACCTTCATCTCGGCGCCGCACTCGCGAAGCTGATGACGCAGCTCCTGAGCCTGCTTAACCGTCAGACCATTGTAGTTGACGACGAACAGACCGGCGTTCTCGGCGATACGGGACTCGATCTCTGCAACCTTGTCGATTTTGTACTGCTGGGGCATGAATTACACCTCCTCGAATTCTTTCCGGGCACGGTCCGCCACAAGGACGTGACGGGGGCATGTCCAAAAAGAAAGCCCCCGCGCTGCATGAGCGACGGGGGCGAGAAGACATATCTACTCGACCACCTCGGCTGGCGGGATATCCCATTAAGCTCGCGGGTAAGACCCGTTTGCGCCGGCTGTCTCTGGCAGCGGATTCGTGCGTGAACCGAAAGTATTATGGCGGGGACCCCGGCGTCGGTCAACGGAAAACCGGGCTGCACACAATTCCACCATCCGGCACGCGCCGCCGAAGGCCAGGCGCAAGGTTTTCGCTCGGTCAAGTCCTGGCTCGCACGAAGAGCACATTAAGTGCTCTTCGGCTCGTGCGGAATCTACGAAACCCTTGCGCCTGGCCTTCGGCGGCGCGTGCCTGCGTTGACTTTGGGCAGCCCGGGTTTTCGTTGGCTGACGCCCCCACTCATAATGCTTGGGTCGGTAGGCTGATGTGTTGCGTCCCGTTGGGCTATAGGGTTGACACGAAGTTGGACAGGCGGCGGAGACCTTCGTCCAGATTTTTGTCGGAGACGCAGTAGCTTAAGCGGACGTGGCCTTCGGTGCCGAAGCAGTCGCCCGGGACTAGGGCTACGTTTGCCTCTTTGATGGCTTTGATGCAGAAGGCTTCGCTGGTTAGGTCGAACTTTTTGATGCTCGGGAAAGTGTAGAAGGCTCCTGCGGGCTCTACTGCGTCGAGGCCCATGGCGTTTAAGGCTTCGAGTACGCGCTCGCGGCGGGCTCGGTAGACTTTTAGCATGGGGGGTGGGTCGACGGTGAGGGCTCGGGCTGCGGCGTCCATTTCGAAGGAGACGGCGCTCGATACTAAGTATTGGTGGGCTTTTGCGATCTCGGCGATGACGGGGGCTGCCGCTGCGAGCCAGCCCAAGCGCCAGCCGGTCATAGCCCAGGGCTTGGAAAAGCTCTCGATGACTACCGTCTGCTCACGAAGCTCCGGGTGGCGCTGGGCAAAGCGCTCGTAGCCATCCACGTAGACTAGGCGGTTATATACGTCGTCGCAGATTACGTAGATGCCCGCCTGCTCCGCTACGCGCGCCACGGCGTCGAGCGATGCCGCGTCGAGGATGCAGCCCGTAGGATTGTTGGGCGTGCAGATGACGATGGCCTTGGTCGCCGGCGTCACGCAAGCACGAAGTGCGTCCTCGTCAATCTGGAATTGCGCAGGCTCCGTATCCAAAAAGACCGCTTTGGCGTGATTGGCCACGACGATGCTCTCGTACAGGCCAAAGGCCGGCGTGGGGATGATGACCTCGTCGCCGGGGTTGAGCATAGCCATGAATGTTGCCGACAGGGCCTCGGTCGCGCCGTCGGTTAGGATGACCTCGTCGGCCGAAAACGTAAGGCCCGCGTCCCCCATGTAGGCAGATAACGCCTCACGTAGGGCGGGGCGACCGTTGTTGGGTGGATAGTGCGTGTCACCGCGGTCCAGTGCGGCGGTCACCTCGGCACTAATCACATCGGGCGTGGGAAAATCGGGCTCGCCAAGCGCAAGCGCGATGCACCCCGGGTGCTGGGCGGCGAGCGCGTTGATCCGGCGGATACCGGAGGGTTTGAGCGTGGCAAGCGAGGTATTCATGGGCAGTCGCATGGCGTTCCTTTCGTAAGGGTTGCACTAGGATAGCGCGGCGGGGCGCCGCCAGACGGTGTAACCTAAACGGAAACGAGCCGGAAAGGAGATGGTATGGAGACAATCACGCGTGGCGACGTACCAAAAACACTGCACACCATTGCGTATATCAGTATTCCCAATAGCGCCGATCTTGATTTTTTGCTCTGGGACCTGCAGGATGCCATCGCCGCCTATGCCCGGTTTTCCGGCACCGTACTCCCCCGCTCGGTCGACTTGAAGGCAAATGACGCCGGCAGCGTTGCCGATGGCATCGTGCTGGCCATTGAAGATGTGGCTGACGATGAGACGTTGACAGCCATCGAGCAGGCGCTTGAGCGCTTTGGCAGTACGGGAACGCGTGTCTATGCCGTGATTCGAGCCGCACAACAGGACGCTGAGCAGGCGCGTGGGACCGCCGTTCGCCTGCACAAGGCATGTGAGCGCCATGGCCAATTGTGGTGTGGCGGCGTTGCCATCTGCGCCGGCAGCGGCATCGCAGCGCTTCGTCGCTCCCCGCGCATGGGACTCTTGCGGCGACCGTTTTCGGAGGCCATAGACAAGCTCGTGGGCGCCGTTCGCATGGGGTGTTCCGTCGAACACGCGCAGAAGCTCGGTGGCGCCGCAACGGGTGGCGTCGACACCGACGGCATGGTGCGCGCCACGTCTGCGCTGCCCACACCGATCTGGCACGCCGCTATGAGGCATCTTGCCGAGCACTCAAACTGCTAAATCGAAAAAGCCTGCCAATCAACGGCTTCACTCCAGCGCTCGACAAGGCGTTCCAGACGCCACGCCGCATTGGCGGGACTTGTCGACGGCAGAACGATGGCCGGCAGCCCGGTGCGCTCTTGTAGATAGCGCTTGTAGAGCCGGCCAGCTGTACCACCGTTGCATATCACCTGCTCAATGGGAGCTGCGCCGGTAATGCGCTCGATATGTGCCGGCACAACGTTACGAATGCTCGCGTCGCTTGAGCCCTTAATGTCGCAGCTCTCGATCACATCCCACAGGGCCACGCCGCCGTTCAGCAGCATGGCCCGCTTGGCGGCAATCGAGGCATCGAGCGTCGCGGGCTCACCGCTTGCCAAAGAGTCTCCCTCGTTGGGCGGCACGGGCGCACCAAGGCACGCGGCCATCACGCGCCAAAAGCGGTTCTGCGGATTGCCATAGTAGAAGGCATTGGCACGCGAGAGCACCGAAGGAAACGACCCCAACACCAAAACGCGCGAGCGCTCGTCAAACACGGGTTCAAACCCATGCTCAATATGCTGATAGCCCTCGTCAGACGCGGCCACGAGCTAGGTCCTCAGCAGATAGCGCACCTCGTAGGGTGCAAGCTCAAGGGTACCCGTCAGCTCGACCGTGGGAGCATCGTCGGCAAGTAGGTCGACGAAGGAGCCGTTGAGTTCGCCGGCTCCAAAGGTATAGGGCTCGTTCGCGGCATTGACCGCCACGAGCACCGTCGCGTCGTCGCAGGCGCGCTCAAACAGCAGCTGCTTATTCTGGATCACCACGTTGCGATAGGCACCGTAGTTGAGAGCACGGGCCGCCGCACCGTCTGTCGAGTGCAGGTGCGCGAGCTGCTTGATGAAGGCCGTCAGCTCGTTGGGCGCAGGCTCATCGAGCGCAGGACGTAGCGCCCAATCGCCATCGGGGCCGCCCTTTTCGCCAGTAATCCCCCACTCGCTGCCGTAGTAGACGCATGGAATGCCCGGCATACCAAAGAGCATGCCGTAGGCGGGGCGCAGGCAGGACTTGTCCGTCAGGATGCTCGCCAGGCGCGGCACATCGTGGTTGTCAACAAACGACAGCAGGTGTTTGCCGCGGTAGATGCACCACGGGTCGCCGCCAAACTGGCGGTGCAACGAATGGGCGATCTCGAACATGTTGACCGAGTTAAAGCTGGAGTACAGGCCCTTGTAGCACTCGTAGTTGGTGCAGGAGTCGAGCATCTCGTCGTTGACGATCTGGTTGTAGTCGCCGTGGAGCGTCTCACCAATCAGCACAAAGTCGGGCTTGAGCTCACGGGTAAAAGTATGCAGGCGGCGCATAAAGTCGCGGTCGAGCATATAGGCGACGTCCAGGCGCAGACCGTCGACGCCAAAGACCTCGGCCCAGTGACGCACAGACTCAAGCAGGTAATCGACCACGGCGGGGTTTTGCAGGTTGAGCTTCACAAGCTCAAAATGGCCCTCCCAGCCCTCGTACCAAAAGCCGTCGCCGTAGCACGAGTCACCGTCAAAGCTGATGTGGAACCAATCCTTGTAGGGCGAATCCCACTTGCGCTCTTGCACATCGCGGAAGGCCCAAAAGCCACGGCCCACATGGTTGAAGACGGCATCGAGCACCACGTGGATGCCGTGGGCGTGCAGCGTGTCGCACACGGCGGCAAAGTCGGCATCCCCACCCAGGCGGCGATCAATATGGCGCAGGCTGCGCGTGTCGTAGCCATGGCTATCAGACTCGAGCGGCGGGTTGATGAGCACAGCGCCAATACCGAGTTCCTGCAGGTAGTCGGCCCATTGGGCAATCTTCATGATGGGGGCATCGGGGCTAGCTGTGGCATCGGCGGCCTGGGCGAGCTCATCCTCGGCAACGGGCGCGGCGTTTTCGCGCGGAGCTCCACAAAAGCCCAGCGGATAGATCTGATAGAACGTCGTCTCGTATGCCCACATAGCAACCTCCCGGTAAGCGCAACACAACGACATCCATTGTATGCCCGGCTTGTATCCTCTTCCCCAAAATAAGTTGCGGTGGAATAGTTCCTGCTTGGACCTTCAGAGGCCTTAAACAGGAACTATTCCACCGCAACTGATGAGGAAACGTGATTAGGCGACAGGCTTTGCGCGGCGTATGGCCGGGAACATCACCGTGATAGCGAGGATGACGCCCACGAAGGCAATCGACCCGCCCGCGAAGCCGATCCAGGCGATACCGGGACCCGAAACCACGGCTCCGCCGATCGCGGTACCCGTGCCAATGCCCAGATTGAACAGGCCCGAGAAGATCGACATGGCGACGGCCGACGAATCTGCCGGCGTGTGCTTGATGAGCTCGGCCTGAAACGCCACGTTAAAGGCCGTGGCGCAGCAACCCCACAGTGCGCAGACGGCAAGCACTGTCACGAGCGACGATGCGGCCGGCCCCATGAGCAGCAGGGCCACCGGCACGCCGGAGAGCGTGATAGCCAAGAACGGGAAGCGATGCCCATCGAACAGGCGGCCGAACAGCCAGCTTCCGAGCAGACCGGAGCAGCCGAACGCCGTCAGCGTCATGGTGATAGCGCTTGCGTCGACATGGGCGACCTGAGCCAGGAAAGGCTCGATATAGCTGTAGCTTGCGTAATAGCCGGTCGCCATGAAGACCGTGACTGCGTAGAGCGCGATGAGGAGCGGGTTCTTGAGCAGCTCGGGCAGCTGTTTGACGGTAAAGCGCTCACCCGCCGGCATGGCCGGGAACACCGCTGCCTGGTAGACGGCCGCGATGGCTGAGAGGCCCCCGACCACGGCAAACGTCATGCGCCAGCCCACGGCCAAGCCAATGGCGCGACCGAGAGGCAGGCCAAAGATCTGCGCGATGGACGAGCCCGTAGCGATCATGCTGATGGCGAGCGCGCCGTGGCGAGTGTCGACCAGGCGCGAGGCCATAATCGAGGCGACTGACCAGAACACGGCATGTGCGCAAGCGACCACCAGGCGCGCGCAGACCAGGATGGGATAGGTCGGCGCCACAGCGGACAGGAACTGACCGAGCGAGAACACGGCAAGCACGCCCAGCAGCATCCGCTTAAACTCGAAACGCGAAGCGAACACCATGAGCGGCAACGACAGCAGCATGACGCCCCAGGCATAGACCGAGATCATGATGCCCGCCTGGGCCTCGGTGAGCGAGAACGACGCGGCGATATCAGTCAAAAGGCCGATGGGCATAAACTCCGACGTGTTGAACACGAACGCACAGCAGGTGAGCCCGACGAGTGGGAGCCACTGCCTGAGCGTGATGCCGTCTTGCCTTGCCTGACTCATATATAACGTCTCCAATCATTTTGAGCGGAGGCGATTATATAGCAACGGTCCCGCATCCGTCAGTAACGGACACGGGACCGAAACAATTCGATACACAGAGGTTGCGCCGTCAATAAATAACTAAGCCAACCCCAGCAATATGCCCGCCGAATGCACGACAAACGCCACGATCCAGGCGACCGTCACCTGAAACGCGAATACAGCCACGGCATAGCGTGCGCCCAACTCGCTCCTGACGGCGCCGATGGCCGCCACGCAGGGCGGGTACAGCAACGTAAAGACCAGGAACACGTAAGCGGTAAACGGCGAAAACATGGTCGACAGTGCCGCGGGCGAGGTCGCGCCCAAAAGCACGGTGAGGGTCGAGATGACACTCTCCTTGGCGATAAGTCCGGTGACGAGCGCCGTGGATGCGCGCCAATCGCCAAAGCCAAGCGGCGCCAGCGCCGGCGCGATGATGCTGCCGAGGCCCGCAAGCAGGCTTTGCGACTGATCGGCGACCACGTTAAAGCGGATGTCGAACGTCTGAAGGAACCAGATGACCACGGTCGCGGCAAAGATAATGGTAAAGGCCTTGGTGATGAAGTCCTTGGCCTTATCCCATGCCAGCATCACCGTCGTCTTGACGCTCGGCAGGCGGTAATTGGGAAGCTCCATGATAAACGGCACCGGGTCGCCCTTAAATGCAGTGCGGTTGAGCACCAAAGCCGCGATGCAGCCGACCACGATACCGATCAGATAGAGCGAGACCATGGCGGGGACCGTCGCCTGCGGGAAAAACGCCCCGCACAGCAAGCCGTAAACCGGCAGCTTGGCTGAGCAGCTCATAAACGGCGTGAGCATGACCGTCATCTTGCGGTCGTGCTCGGATGGGAGCGTACGGGTCGACATGATAGCCGGCACGGTGCAGCCAAAACCGACGAGCATGGGCACAAAACTGCGGCCCGACAGGCCAAAGCGACGCAACACCTTATCCATGACAAAGGCCACGCGCGCCATGTATCCGGAGTCTTCCAGAATGGAGAGGAACAAAAAGAGCACGACGATAATCGGCAGGAAGGTCAGCACACTGCCCACGCCCGTAAGCACGCCGTCGACAGCCAGCGAGCGCACCACGTCGTTGGTACCGAACGCCTTGAGGCCCGCATCGGCCGAGGCGATGATGGCAGCGATACCGTCCTCCATGAGTCCCTGCAACGCCGCGCCGATCACGCCAAACGTCAGCCAAAAGACGAGGCCCATGATCACCAGAAACGCCGGAATGGCTGTGTAACGACCTGTCAGGATGCGGTCAATCTTGACGGAGCGCACGTGCTCGCGGCTCTCGTGCGGCTTGACGACGCAACGCCCGCACACGTCGCCGATAAAGCTAAAACGCATATCGGCCAGCGCAGATAGGCGGTCGGTGCCGGCCTCGCCCTCCATCTGGGTGATGATGTGCTCGATAGCGTCGAGCTCATTGCGATCCAGGTGAAGTGCCTCGGTTACCAGCTCATCGCCCTCGACCAGCTTGGTCGCCGCAAAGCGCACCGGGATGTGCGCCGTCACGGCATGGTCCTCGATCAGGTTAGCAATACCGTGGATGCAGCGATGCAGCGCACCGCCGTCCGGACCGTCGGGCGCGCAAAAGTCCAGGCGACCAGGGCGCTCGCGGAACCGCGCCACGTGCAGGGCGTGGTCCACCAGCTCGCCGATGCCCTCGTTGCGGGCAGCGCTAATGGGGACAACGGGCACGCCCAACAGGCTCTCGAGCAAGTTGACGTCCACGGCGCCGCCGTTGGCGGTCACCTCGTCCATCATGTTGAGCGCGATGACCATAGGACGGTCAAGCTCCATGAGCTGCAGTGTCAGGTACAGGTTGCGCTCGATGTTGGTGGCGTCAATGATGTCGATGATGGCGTCCGGACGCTCGTCGAGGATGAACTGACGGCTCACGACCTCCTCGCCTGTGTACGGCGACAGGGAGTAAATGCCGGGCAGGTCGGTAACGCTCGCCTCGGGATGGTTACGGATGGTGCCATCTTTGCGGTCGACCGTCACGCCGGGAAAGTTACCGACGTGCTGGTTGGAGCCCGTCAGCTGGTTGAATAACGTGGTCTTGCCGCAGTTTTGGTTGCCGGCGAGGGCAAAGTGCAGCGGCGCGCCCTCTGGCACGGCCGTCTTTGCCGCACGGGGCGAATACGTCCCCTCGCCCAGGGCCGGATGCTCCGTCGTGCCGATTGCGGCGTTAGCGCGCGGACCCGTATCGGTGTCGTGAATACCCACAAGCTCGATGCGAGCGGCATCGTCCTTGCGCAGTGTCAACTCGTAGCCACGCAGGCGGATCTCGAGCGGGTCGCCCATGGGGGCGTACTTCATCATGGTGACTTCGGTGCCCGGCGTTAGACCCATGTCCAAAATATGCTGTCGGAGTGCCTGATCGTCCGATGCCACCGATGCGACAACGGCGTCCTTTCCAAT
>CANNPG010000031.1:0-9298 GCA_947507375.1 uncultured Collinsella sp.
GCAACCGCCAACCATACACCCAAAATAGAGAAAACCGCAGGCGTTCTACCTGCGGTTTTCTTTTTGCAATTCTCGGCGTGGTTGCCGATGCCCTACCAAACGTAGTAGATGGACCCGTTTCGTGGCGGCCGGGTTGGACATGCGTGTGGCGACTCGACCTAGGCACGCGCCTCCGCAAGCATCTGCCTGGCGTGCGCCAGGCTTGCCTCGGACTGATCGCCGCTCAACATGCGGGCGATCTCGGCGGTACGCGCTTCGCCGGTTACCTCGTCCAAATGCGTCTGGGGAACATCGCCTGGTTCCTTGCTGACAACATAATGCTTATCGGCCATGACGGCGACCTGCGCCAAGTGGGTTACGACAATCACCTGATGCGTAGAGGCGAGATCTGACAGCACGCCCGCGAGTGCACGCGCCGTGGAGCCACCGACACCAGCATCGACCTCGTCAAACACCAGCGTATCGACACCGTCCGCGTTACCGAGGACAACCTTACTTGCCAGCATGACGCGGCTGAGCTCGCCGCCCGATGCAATG
The DNA here is from genome assembly GCA_947507375.1 of uncultured Collinsella sp. Classification (GTDB taxonomy): domain Bacteria; phylum Actinomycetota; class Coriobacteriia; order Coriobacteriales; family Coriobacteriaceae; genus Collinsella. The sequence goes on from CANNPG010000031.1 coordinate 538, forward strand.
CGGCGCAGGGGACGTGGAGTCAAACCGGCACCGCTGCGGTATAGCAGCTCGTAGCTCGAAGGACCAACGGGCGTCCACTCAGCACGGGGAAGATCGCGCGACTCCCAGACGAGCTCGGCACTACCCATCTCCAAGCGCGCCATCTGGCGGCCAACCTCGTGGCAGAAGCGCGGGGCCGCCGTATTTCGAGCGCGCTTAAGTGCCTTGGCAGCGGTAAACAACTCGCGCTCAGCGCTCCCGAGTGCCTCACGCGCCTTTTTGATCTGCTCATCGCCATCATCGACCAGGGACAGCAGCTCTTGCGAGCGATCGCGCATAGCAAAAACATCGTCCATGGTGGGACCCCACTGACGCAACAGGCCCTTGAGGTCGGAATACCGCTCACGCATGCGAGCGAGCTCGCGCGGGTCGAAGGCGACGCCATCACGATAGGCACGAAGCTCGTTCGCGCAATCCTCAAGGGAGATGCAGGCATCCGAAAGCGCATCGGCAATGTCGCCCAGTTTGCGATCGACGGTAGCCATACGGGAAAGCTCTGCCACGGCGCTGTTCACGACATCGAGCGCTCCCCCTTCGGAGGCAAGCGATGCATGGGCATCGTTAGCCGTGGCAACCAGTACCTCGGCATGTTCGGAGCGCGGCAGCAGTTCCTCGAGTTCCTCATACTCGCCCGGCTTGGGGTCGACCTCGCCGATGCGCTCGAGGGCAAAGCGCGCCTCCTCGACGCGGCTCCCCTGCGCACGCGAGGCCTCTTCGACACGTCGAACCTCCTTGGCGGCAGCACGCGATGCCTTAAAGCAGGCGCGGTACGCATCCAGCGCCTCGAGTGCCGGGCGCCCTGCCCATGCATCGACCATCGCAACGTGATGCGCCGGGTCGAGCAAGCGCTGATGCTCGTGTTGGCCGCACAGATCCATCATCACGCCAACGCGCTCCGAAAGCTCGCGCACACTGGCGATGCGACCGTCAATCTTCACGCGGCTGCGGCCCTCGGCAGAAAGGCTGCGCTGGACCGTGAAGCCCTCCGTGTCGTGCGGCCCGTCGAAGAGTCGCGCCTCGACGCTCGCCAGCGCCTCGCCCTCGCGCACCGTCGACGAATCCGCACGCTCGCCCAAAATAAGCTTGAGGGCCGAGAGCAGCGCGGTCTTGCCGGCACCGGTCTCGCCAGTCAGGACAGTCAGGCCGGCACTCGGCACCAGCGTCGCCTCGCGAATGAGTGCAATGTTAGAAACCTGCAGCTCATCGATCATGACGGACTCCGTAGAATACGCGGCTCACCGAGTTATAGAAGCTCTCGGGGCCGTAATCCAGCAGCAACACATCACCGGGACCGCGACGCACAGCCACGCTCTCGACCGTGCCATCGCAGGTAATAAACTGTCCATCGATGGCGATCGCCGGCACGCTCGGGCGATCATCGGACATAAAGATTTCGACGACATCACTCGGCGAAGTCAAGAAGGCACGGGCCTGAATGGTGTGCGGCGCAATGGGTACGCAGACCATGCCCGTATAGTCGGGGCTCACGATGGGGCCACCGGCACTGAGCGCGTAACCCGTAGAACCAGTCGCCGTCGAAACGACGACACCGTCACCGCGTAGGCGGTCGATATGGTGGCCGGACACCGTGATGTCAAACTCGACCATATCGGACAGAGGGCCGCGCGTAAGCGCCATGTCGTTGAGGGCGAAGGTGCGCACGACATCCTTCGTACCGTCTTCGCGCACGGACACGATATCCGCGGCGATGGTAGCGCGACGGCTCACATGCAGCTCGCCGGACAGGGCGTCGCTCACGACCTGCAGAATGTCGCGCTCCTCGGGACTCGCAGCCGTCAAAAAGCCCAGGTGACCATAGGAAAGACCGAGGATAGGAATCTCGCGATGGTTGAGGATGCGGGCAGCGCGCAGCAACGTACCGTCGCCGCCGAGCGTAATGACCAGATCGGAGCCGTCAATATCAGGCGTGCTCTGAATCTTGGATCGCTGGTCGGCAGCCCATGCGACCTCATAGCCCTGGCGCGTCAGCCAAAGCTCGAGCATCAGGCCGCTCTCGACCGCCTCTTGCTTGTAGTAATTGGGAACCAGAAAGACCTTCATAGCGTTGTTGCTTTCTCGCTCAAAACCGATACCTGGGATTGCAGCACGTCTTGCGAGCGGTCGCCGGGGACAAACCTCGTGCCGTACAGGAAAAACTCAACGTTGCCCTTGGCACCATGAATGGGTGACACGCACACATCGACCGGGAACAGGCCCTTGGCAGCAAAGAGTTCAACCGCCGCCAAGAGTGTATCGCGGCGCACGGCGGGATCGGTCACAATGCCGCCCTCGCCCACCAGCGCCGCCGGAGCCTCAAACTGCGGCTTTACGAGCGTGCAGAATGCACCCATAGGCGCCAGGCACGCCAGCACCGCATCGATAATGTTCGCGATGCTGGTAAACGAGACATCACACACAGCCAAGTCGATGGCGCCGGCATAGCCAAGCTCAGGCAGCTGTGTCACGTTTGTGCGCTCATGCAGCGTTACACGATCGTCCTGACGCAACGACCAATCGAACTGGGCGCGACCCACGTCCACCGAGACAACGGTCGCAGCTCCGCGCTTGAGCAGGCAATCGGTAAAGCCGCCGGTAGAGCAGCCCACATCCAGGCAGGCAAGGCCCGTCGGATTGATGTCAAACGCATCAAGTGCGCCTTCGAGCTTAAGACCGCCGCGGCCAACATAGGGAATGCGCCCCTTCACGTGCAGCGGCAGGCCCGGGGTCACCTTAAGGCCCGGCGAAGTTAAGCGCTCACCGCCACTCGAGACCAAGCCGGCCATAAGAGTGCGAAGGGCATCCGCGCGATCGGCGCAGATGCCCTGTGAAATCAGTTCGTCATCAAGACGCACGCGTTTCATGAATGCCATCAACCATTCGTATCCGGAGATGCGGCCTAACTATCTTGGGATTCGTTTGCCGCATCCTCATCGTATTCCTGCTCGAGCTTGTCGGTCTCACGCGGCGTCAACTCAAACTTGTCGACCATATCGACCGCGCGGGAGCCCAGCTCAATCGCTTCGTCAAACAGATCGAGCGAACGCTCCAAGGAGGTATCCTTGGAGCGAACGGTAGCGATGATCTGATCCAGACGGTCCGAGATCTCATCAAAGTTACGGACAGAACCCTCTGGCATGGCTACTCCTCGACAGAGTCGATGTCAGCCTCGGCGGCGTCCGCATCCTCGGCCAGCACGCCAGCCTCAGCTTGGGCAACCGCAACCTTGGCGGCAGCCTCGGCAGCCTGCGCCTCCTCGCGAGCGCGATCTTCGGCCAGCAGCTCCTGGTACAGGTCCTCGCCCGGCAGCTCCTCGCTGCGAGCGATCTTGCCCAGCACGCCGTTGACGAACGACGCGGACTGGTCGGTGCCATAGGCCTTGGCAAGCTCGACAGCCTCGTTGATCACGATGGCGTCCGAGACCTCCTCGTCGGTGAGGAAACGCATCTCGTAAACGGCGATACGCAACAGATTGCGGTCGGCGCCGGGCATGCGCATAAGATCCCAGTTCTTGGCAACGGAGCGCAGAGCGCAGTCGATGCGATCGATATGCTCGTAGGCACCACGGCAAAGCTCAAGCGCATAGGGGTCGAGGGGACCCTTCGAGATCAGGAAATCGCCCTCGAGGACGCGCTCGAGCGGACTGTCCGTGGCCTCGGCCTGGAACAGCAGCTGCAGCGCCTGACTGCGGGCAAGCGTACGCCCGCGATAAACCTTAAGGCTCAAAGGTTACTCCTTGGGGAAAACGAGGCCGTCGATGCAAACGTCAACACGCTCAATCTCAACGCCCACCTGGGCATCGATGGCGGCGACCACGGCGGCGCGAACGGCCTCGGCGAGTTTCTTGAACGGATAGCCAAAGAACACCACGACGCGCACGGTGAGTGCGAGCTTGTCGCCGACGACCTCGGCCTCGACCGCCGGCTCAGAAGCCGGGGCCTTGGACGAGAGCATCATGGAGACAAGGTTGGTGGCAAGGTCCTTGACGCCAACGGAGGCGATGCCCTCGACATCCGACACGGCGCGCGAGACGATGGCGGTCAGAACATCGGGTGAAATGCCGATGCCGTCAATCTTGATTTCCTGGGGCATGAGTCCTCCTAGAAGAGTTGGTTGCTAGACGCGGGAGACGAACTTGCCGTCGCGGGTGTCAACCTTGATGACCTCGCCCTCGTTGAGGTACATGGGGACCTGGATGACAGCGCCGGTGTCGATCGTGGCCGGCTTGGTGGAACCCTGGACGGTGTCGCCCTTAAAGCCCGGGTCGGTCTGGACGATGGTGGTCTCGATGAACATCGGCGGGGTCACGCCCATGAGCTCATCGTCGGCGAAGAGCAGCTGGCAAATGTCGTTCTCGCGCAGCCACTTGGAGTTCTCGCCCACCATGTCCTCGGGAACGGGAACCTGCTCATAGGTCTCGTTGTCCATGAAGATGTAGTCGGCGCCATCGTTGTAGAGGTACTGGAACTCACGGGTGGTGAGCATGACGCTCTCGAACTTGGTGCCGGCGTTGCAGGTGTTCTCGACGACGCGGCCGCTCTTGATGTCGCGGGTCTTGTAGCGCACAAACGCGCCACCCTTGCCCGGCTTGACATGCTGGAACTCGACGATGGTGTAGACCTTGTCCTTAATGCGGAGACCGAGGCCGTTCTTGAAGTCGGCGGTAGAAATGGTAGGCATAGCGACCTTTCTTGTTATGGGCAGAACGCACAAGCGTCCAAATTACATACGACCAAAATTATACACTTGCAGACGGCGCCTGCAGCGAGCGCATAAAAAGAGAACGCGGGGCGCCCGAATTGATCCGGACGCCCCGCCCCAAAAATCTATCGAAATGGGCTAGCAATCGATGACGTGCAGGTCGTGCGGGGTCTTGGTGAAGGGCTCGTAGCCGTTCTCGGTGACCACGCCGTAGTCCTCCAGACGCACGCCGCCCACACCGGGCAGATACACGCCGGGCTCCATGGTGATAACCGAGCCGATCTCGATGGTGTTCTTGCTGCGGTTAAAGTTGGGCAGCTCGTGGATGTCGATGCCCACGCCGTGGCCCAGACCATGGTTATAGTAATCGCCATACCCGGCATCGCCGATAATCTTCTTGGAAAGCTTGAAAATGTCGTTGCCCTCGACGCCCGGATGGATGGCGGCGACGCACTCCTCGTGCGTACGGCGCACGAGCGCGTACAGGTCGAGCTGCTCCTGCGTGGGCTCGCCCATCACGACGGTGCGCGTCATATCGGAACGATAATCGCAGTAGCCCGCACCGTAATCCATGAGGACAAAGTCGCCCTTCTCAATCACGCGGTCGCTCGGCACGGCATGCGGGTTGGCGGTGTTGGGGCCGCTCGCCACAATGGAGCCGAAGGCCAGGCTGTCGGCGCCGTTGGCGAACATAAAGTTCTCGAGCTCGTTGCGAACCTGCTTCTCGGTCATACCGGGCTTAATAAAGCCGAGCATATGCTGGAAGGCGGCGTCAGTGATCGACTGCGCATGCCGCATGAGCTCGATCTCCTCGGCGTCCTTGATGGCGCGCATCTTACGGATGTCGTCATGCATCAGCGGCAACATGCAGGCGACGGAACGGTCCTCCAGACCACGCTGAATACCCTGGTAGAAGTTGATCTGCATGTCGTCCTCGACAGCGCAGACGCGGCACTTGTTGGCTGCGATCTTGCCGGCGACCCAACCGGGGATGGTGCCCTCGTCCATGTCGTAGACCCAGAGGCTGCCGGCGGGCGTGTTCTCCTCAAAGCTGTTGAGGTAGCGCGAGTCGGTATGGAACAGGCACTGGTCAGCCGTAATAAACGCCGCGTGCGGGAACTCGAAGGTGTAATCGAAGACGCCCTTCACGCCCGTGAGCCAACGAAGATTGGCCTCGTCGCGTACCACGATAGCGTCGTAGCCGCGCTCGACCATCAGGGCACGGACACGTTCGATACGACCGGCAGGACCGGCAGCAAACTCAGACATGCAGATTCCTTTCTTATTGTCTCTATAAAGACGGGACGGATCTCAACCGAACGACGGAATCGCATGCGATCCGCAACCGATTGAAAACCCGCCCCTCAACATGATACGAAAGACGATGGATGTCAATAAATCTTAGAGAAGTTCTTTGCGAGAAGCCAAGTAGGCGTGAACATGGCGCTCAAGAACCTCGTCCTCAACGCTCGTTAGACGAATGGCGCCAAGTGCCGCGGGCAGCGGCAACATGCTGCGGTTCGAGCGAGCGAACTGATGCTTTCGGAACTCCTCGATATATGCGGCAGGCTCCAGATCGAAGGCAAGTTCCTCGATACCAAAGTCCTCCAGGCAGTCATCGACCTCAAAGACGTAATCGATATCGAAGTCGCAGGCATCATGTGCTAGGCGCGCCTCAAAGCGCATGCCCTCGGACAACAGCTGGTAGGCAGGGACCTGCGAAGCGGCATCGCCCAAGCAAGCGCGCAAGGTACGCTCCCCCGTCTTACCAAAATCGAGCGCATGGCGGGCGCTCGGGTTCGTGGCCATCAGTACGTCCTTGCGGGCAGTCTGAGACCATTGAACGGCATTGACGAGCGCGACCTCCTCGCCCGCGAGAATCTCGGGGACGGTCTCAGTAAACTGATTCCAGCGGGACTTACTGCTCGAAAGCATGGTGCCAACAAGTACCACAAAGCCGAGCTTGAGGTCCTCGGGGTCCGCCTCGCGAACAAGGTCGAGGTCGCACACGACCAAGCCCGGTTCGGGACGGCACGCGATAGCGGGAAGCGCATTGGCCGACGAGGCGACGAGCGGCTTCATGGTCGTCGCGACCGTGAGCATGGCGTCGAAGGTCGTCGGCAGTAAGGCGCACTCGGTGCGACCGCACCACTGATTGGCACACCAACAAACGACCGAGCAGGTCGCCGTGTCGCCGACAGCGACAACGAGATCGTCGCAGGTAATGCCGTTAGCCGACAGGGCGCCAAAGACGGTATCGGCGTCGACCAGCGTCGCGCCATCAGGAGAAACCTCAAGCAAAAGCTGCGACACGGCAAAACCGGCGTCGACCAGCGCATGCTCGACGACCTCACCAAAGCGCTCGGATGTAGCGTCGTTCCAAACCACCATCGCGCGCTTAGGCTTGCCCACAGCCGAGGAAAACATGCGCGACAGCTCATCGAACGCGCCCAATCCGACGCGGACATCGACACTGCGGTTTTGGAAATTGATCAGTTGACGGCGAATCATAGCAGCCCACGCTCCAAAAGCATCTCGGCACAAAGGTAGGAAACGTCCTCGAAGGACTTGTTGCGAATATCAAGGGTAAGGTCGGCGGCCTGGCGATACAGCGGACGGCGATGCTCAAACAGGCGCGCAGCATGCTCGGGCGAACGGAAATCGGGGCGCGTGTCGGACCGACGAATCTGGCGAATCGAATCCTCGAAGTCGCCCTCGAGGTACACGCACGTACCCATTTCGTGCATCAGTTCAATATTCACCGGCGTTTCGACGATACCGCCCCCGCACGAAACCAACAGGCTGCGCTCGCTTTGGAGCGAACGGAGCGCCGAGGTCTCGAGCTCGCGAAAACGATCCTCACCCTCGGTCTCAAAAATCTCGGTTACCGACTTGCCGCAACGGCGCACGACCAGACGGTCGGTATCGATAAAACGCCGCTTGAACATGGTGCCGACGTTGCGCGCGAGCGTCGATTTGCCCGCGCCCAAAAAGCCGATAAAGAAGATATGGTCGCAGCCGTGTTTGGTGTGCTGGGACATGACGAGACCTATTCCTCGCAGGGAAGGTCGCGCAGGGCCCGGCGCTCAAAGATACGGAAGATCTGCGTATACCACAGGTCCTGCGTCGCCTGCGGCTTTACCAGGATGGTATCGACGCCGGCGAAGTTGCCGCTCCACACGTCCGTGTAGAGCTGATCACCGATCAGCACGGCCTCGCCGGCCGTGGCGCCCAGACGCTTAAGACCCGCCTTCAAGGCAAACGGGGCGGGCTTCATGGCGTGGCTGATGGCCTCGAGCCCCAGCTCGCGCGCCGACGCCATAACCTGGTCGCGATGCCAGTTGTTGGACACCATGCACAGCTTAAAACCTTTGGCGCGGGCGGCGTCGAGCCAAGCAGAAACCGCGGCGGGAACCTGCTCGGTGTCGCGCGGCACCAGGGTGTTATCGCGATCGAGCAGAATGGCGCGTTTGCCATCGGCCCACAGGGTATCAAGGTCGATGCGATCGACCGAGGCAACGTATCGTTTGGGGCTAAAAATCCTCATGCTAATTCCAAGACTGTTGATGCTCTTCGTAGGTTTGCGAGAAGTACTCCTCGTCCTGTGTAATGTAGAAATACAGGTCCTCGGAGTCGGTCGGCTCAAGCGTGGCCTTGAGTGCCTCGAGCGACGGAGAGCAGATGGGCGTGGGCGGCAGACCCTCGTGTTTATAGGTGTTATACGGACTATCGCTCTGCAGGTCGTCGGCGGTAACCTCGCCACCGGTGACATACATCATGGTCGCATCGCTGTTGAGATAGCGCAGACCGTCGAGTTTGCCGGCAAGGCGGTTGTAGAAGACCGAGGCCACGTGCGCACGTTGATCGGCGTTGAGGCCCTCGCGCTCAACGATCGAGGCAAGGTTAACGATGTCGTAATCGGACATCTCCACGCCATAGCGCTCCTTGATCTTGGCCTCGCAGCTGGCAAAGTCAAGCGACTTATACTCGGCGTTGAACTGGTCAAGCATGGCGCGAATCACAT
>CANNPG010000032.1:0-9214 GCA_947507375.1 uncultured Collinsella sp.
TGTTTGTCTAAATCTGTAACACGAGGGACGGATTTTGCCGAGTTGTTGTTATAGCTTGAGATTTTCTAGCAGGCGGTTTTGGTTTGTCTCGATCTGTAACAGTAAGACCCGGTTTTGCCGCGTAACTGTTACAGATTGAGATAAACCGGCGGGCCGCCCTGCCCCATCCACCTGCCGCTACCTGCTGTCCGCCGATTTCCGTTGCGCTGTTGTATTCCCATGCCATATCCTCTAGACAACTACGCGGCATCATCGCCGCCGCGCCTACAAGAGAGGAATGTCCATGACCGCACCTGCATCCAAGCTGCTTCAGCCCATTACGGTTGGCCCCCTTGAGCTCAAAAACCGCATTATGTTCCCGCCGTTGACCACCGGCTACGAGGAGCGTGACGGCTCCATTGGCGAGCGCAGCCTGGCTTTTTACGAGCGCTTGGCCCGTGGCGGCGTGAGTTACATCGTCATCGGCGACGTTGCTCCCGTCATGACCGCAAGCCCCACGCCCAAGCTGGCGACCGACGCCCAAATCCCCACGTTTAAGGCCCTGGCCGATGCCGTCCACAAGCACGGCGCCAAGGTCGCGCTGCAGCTGTTCCACCCCGAGTACGACGTGCCCGGTGTCGGCCGCATGGTCATGGGATCCATGGCCGCCGCCAAGGCCGCGCAGGAGGCCAAGGCCGCCGGCGACGAGGAGACCTTTGCCGCCAAGATGGCCGAGTCCAACGAGATCCGCAACCAGGCCTACGCCAAGCTGCACCACGACATGCAGCACTTTGTGAACGAGGCGAGTGTGGAGCAGCTCACCCAGATCAAGGAGGCTATCGCCGCCTCGGCCGCTCGCGCGCAGCAGGCCGGTATCGACGCCATCGAGGTCCACGGCGACCGCCTGGTAGGTTCGCTGTGCTCGGCCATCCTCAACCAGCGCACCGACGAGTACGGCGGCTCGTTCGAGAACCGCGTTCGCTACGCGCTGGAGGTCGTCGCTGCCATTAAGGAGGCCGCGCCGCAGCTGATGGTGGAGTACAAGCTCCCCGTGATCATGGAGAACCCCGACGGCACGCCGCGCGGCAAGGGTGGCCTGCAGCCCGACGAGGCCTGCGAGTTTGCCAAGCTGCTCGAGGGCGCGGGCATCGATATGATTCAGGTCGCACAGGCCAACCACACCGGCAACATGGGCGACACCATTCCGCCCATGGGCGCCATGCCCTACAACTGGACGCTGCCCGTGGCCGAGCGCGTCAAGGCCCTGGTCTCCGTGCCGGTGGCAACCGTCGGCCGCGTGGTTTCGGTCGAGGCCGGCGAGAAGATTCTGGAAGATGGCGCCGCCGACATCATCGCCTATGGCCGCTCGCTCATGTGCGACCCCGACATTGCGCTGAAGGCCGCCACGGGTGAGCCCATCCGCGAGTGCCTCAACTGCAACAAGGGCTGCGTCGATGCGATTCAAAACCGCAAGTACATCTCGTGCGTGCTCAATGCCGAGAATGGCGATGAGGCAACCATCGCCATTAAGCCGGGCGAGGGCGACAAGAAGATCGCCGTGGTGGGCGGCGGCATCGCCGGTCTGGAGGCCGCGCGCGTGGCGGCCAAGCGCGGCTACGACGTGACCGTCTACGAGGCGAGCGATCATCTGGGCGGCCAGATTGTGCTGGCGGCCGCGCCTCCGCGCAAGGACGAGATCATGCGCTCGGTCGAGTACTACGAGAAGATTCTGCCCGGCCTGGGCGTGAAGGTCGAGCTCAACCATGCCGCTACCGCTGAGGACCTCAACGCCGCCGACGCTGCGATTGTGGCCGTGGGCGCACACGACGTGGTCATCCCCGTTCCGGGTGCCGATTCGGAGAAGGTCGTCTCGAGCTGGGACGTGCTGGCCGGCAAGGTGGAGCTCAGCGGCCGCGTCGCCGTCATTGGCGGCGGCCTGGTGGGCACCGAGACTGCCGAGTACCTGCTGCAGCACGGCTGCGAGGTGGCGATCGTGGAGATGCTCGACAAGATTGCCGCAGGCGAGTCCGAGACCATTCTGCCGCTGATTATGAGCGACTTTGCAGAGCACAACGTGGAGCAGCATGTTAAGACCCGCCTGACCGCCATTACCGACGAAGGCGTGGAGGCTGTTCGCACCACCGAGGACGGCGCCGAGGAGCCGGTGAGGATCGCCTGCGATTACGTGGTGATGGCCGTGGGCTCCAAGGCCAACGCGTTTGACCTGGATGGCGTGACGGTGCCCGTGACCTGCGTGGGCGACTGCTCGGGTGAGCGCACCGCCGACATTGCGAGCGCCATTCGCACGGCGTATCACGCGGCCAACGAGCTGTAGTTGAACATCGCGGCCAGGCGGGGCGGTAGCACGGATCCGCCTCGCCCGGCTGTGTCCCGTCGGGTGTCAACCGGTGCGGGGCCTGCAAGCGCAGCAGGTCCCGCCCTTTTTGTTTTGCTCCGGTGGATGGCAATGCGAGGTAATCATGAGGAGTGAGGACGTCTACTGCCTTGCAGATCACTCAAAAATATTGGGGGAGGGGTTAATAACTATATCCTCTATACCAAAGGACATAAAGAGATGCCAATTTTGTTGACAAGCGAATGACGATTAGCTGCGAGTCAGCTACCAGCGTAAATAATCGATAAAGAAATGTCGTAATTTGGTGCCAAATGCCCAGATAACGCCGCGTCTATTTTAATTAACTGCTTTGAGCAAACAGTAAAATGCTACTATCTAACTTGCACGTAAGAAAGCAGATTAACGGCTAAGGCTAAGAAGTGGCAGGTATGTCGGAAGCAACTAGGACTCGCACGCATGCGCCCGAGGTTAGGCAGCGCGCCGTCGAGATCCTCCAAGAGGGGGTCGGTCATCGCGCTCTCGCCGCGGAGCTTGGCATTCCCCAGGCCACGGCTCGTCAGTGGGCCCGCGCGTATGCCGTGGGCGGTGCCGACGCCGTTCTCAATGCCGGTTCGCATCATCACACCTATTCGTACGACGTAAAGCTCGCTGTGGTTAAGGACCGTCTGGAAAACGGCTTGACGGTTCGCGAGGCCATGATCAAGCACAAGATTCCCAGCGAGTCTTCGGTCAAGGCTTGGTGCCGTCAGTACCGCGAGAGCGGTGAGTCCGCACTGGTCGATAAGCCGCGCGGTCGCAAGCCGCGCGTTAAAAAGGCGGAATAGCGAACGGGATGGTGCGCCCACAGGGGCGCATTTTTCTTACCGCGCCTCTGCTCCAATGTGGACATGCCCTTACCCCGTACGCCCAAAACTCCCCAGTTGACCGAAAACCTGCCACCGCAACCCCGTAATTGAGCTATAACGTTAAACAATTGCAGCGTTTTTGCATGGGGGAGTGATGGTATGACGCTACTGTATTTCCTTACCCTGTTTCCGCTGGTACCGGCGTTGGGCATGCTGTTCGCGCGCGGCGACCGCGCCCGCGATGCGGTGGGGCTCATAGGTTCCGGCATTATTATGGCGGTGACAGTTGTAGTCGCCGTCATGTTTTTTGGCATGGGTCCGCAGAGCTTTGAGGTTGCCTCCGGCACCTCGCATGTGCTCTCGATCATCAGCTCCGTCATCGACGTCATCCTGTGCGCCGTAATCCTGTACAACGCGTACAAATATAGGAACGCGCTCACCACGGTGCTCGGCATAGTCCAGCTGGTGGGCTCGCTCGCCTTTGCAGCCATGATGTTGCCCGCGGCCGAAGCCGTCACGGCAACGCCGCTCTACCTGGACTACATGAGCGTGATCATGGTGCTCGCCGTCGGCATCGTCGGCAGCCTAATCTGCGTGTATGCCTTGGGTTATATGAAGGACTTCCAAGCGCACGATGAGCACGAGGCCGCGCTGCGCGGGCAGACCGCGCCCGACCGTCGCCCGCAGTTCCTGGCGCTCATGTTCCTGTTCCTCTCGGCCATGTTCGTTATCGTGACGAGCGACAACCTTGAGTGGCTGTTCTGCGGCTGGGAAATCACCACCGTGTGCTCGTTCCTTATGATTGGCTATACGCGCACGCCCGAGGCCATCAAGAACGCCTTTAACCAGATCATCCTCAACATGCTGGGCGGCATCGCGTTTTTGGCCGGACTCATGTACCTGCACGTTAACGGCATGCCGCTGACCATCCCGGGCATGATCGAGCTTTCCGGTGCCGGAACCGTGCAATCCGCGCTGCTGGTGATGCCGGTCATCCTGCTGTCGCTCGCCGCACTCACCAAGGCCGCACAGATGCCGTTCCACACTTGGCTGCTGGGCGCCATGGTTGCCCCCACGCCCACGAGCGCCCTGCTGCACTCGTCAACCATGGTCAAAGCCGGCGTGTTCCTAATGGTCAAGCTGAGCCCGCTCTATGCCATCTATCCCGTGACCGGCTTTATGGTCACGAGTGTGGGTGCCATCACGTTTTTGCTCGCTGCCCTCATGGCCATCTCGCAGAGCAACGCCAAGCGCGTGCTCGCGTACTCCACCATTTCCAACTTGGGCCTCATCAGTGCCTGTTTGGGTGTCGGCGCGCCCGAGGCCGTATGGGCGGCCATCTTCCTGATCCTGTTCCACACGGTGGCCAAGTCGCTGCTGTTCCTGTGCGTGGGCACGGCCGAGCATCATATCGGCAGCCGCAATATCGAGGACATGGACGGTATGTTCAGCCGTATGCCACACCTGACGCGCTTGATGATGCTGGGCATCATGGGCATGTTCGTGGCGCCGTTTGGCATGCTCGTGTCCAAGTGGGGCGCTCTGGTGGCGTTTGCGCAGACCGGCAACGTGCTCATGATCATGGTGCTTGCCTTTGGCTCGGCCGCGACGTTTTACTTCTGGGGCAAGTGGCTTGCCAAGCTTTCGGGCGTCGACCCCACGGCTCAAAACGTTGAGGTCAATGTCCATAAGACTGAATGGATGGCGCTCAACACCATCGCCGCGCTGCTGATTCTGTGCTGTGTGGCGTTCCCGGTTATCTCGAGCGGCCTGGTGTCGCCTTACTTGGCCATGGTGTTTGGCCGCGTGCCGTACGTTATTGGCAAGGACGCCATGTATCTGATGGTGGTTATCGTGGCGTTTATCGCCGTGGTGCTGCTGACGTCGTTCCGCGTGAGCAATAAGCCGCACGTCAACGTGTACCTTTCGGGCGTGGGAACCGACAAATATCGCCATTTCCGCGGCTCGATGGGACACGAGGTGAAGGCCGAAAAGCGCAATTGGTACTCGGAGGACGCCCTTGGCGAGAAGCGTATTGGCCCCGCGGGTAGCGTCGTGTGCTGCAGTATTATTTTGTTTGCGCTGCTGTGTTGCGCGTGGATTGGGCCCGAGCGGCTTGCCATGAGCGCGCCCTCGGTGCTGCGTGGCAAGTATTTTGAAGGTTCGGGCGTCGTGGGCATCTTTATAGGCACCGTGGCATTTGCCCTGATTGCGCCGCTTGTGGGCGGCCTGATCGACGGCATCGACCGCAAGCTGTCCGCTCGCATGCAGGGCCGCGTGGGCCCGCGCTTGCTGCAGCCCTTCTACGACGTTGCCAAGCTGCTGCGCAAGGCCCCCGCCAGCGTAAACACCATGGACGATACCTACATGGCGTGCGCGCTCATCTTTACCGTGGTGGGCGGCGGCATCTTTGTGTCGGGTTCCAACACGCTGTTGTGCGCCTTTATGGTGACGCTCGCCGCGATCTTTGTGGTGTTGGCGTCCGCCTCGACGCAAAGCCCGTTTGCCCAGGTTGGCGCCGACCGCGAGCTGCTGCAGGTTATGAGTTACGAGCCCGCCGTTCTGCTGATGAGCGTGGGTCTGTACCTTGCCACCGATAGCTTCGATTCCATCGCCGTGACGGGGCAGTCGGCCCCCATCATCGTGTACAGCGCGCCCATTTTCCTCGCGCTGCTCGCGGTGCTCACCATCAAGCTGCGCAAGTCGCCGTTTGACCTTTCGTACTCGCATCACGCGCATCAGGAGATCGTCCAGGGCGTTGCCACCGAGATGAGCGGCGGCACGCTGGCCAAGATGACCCTTATGCACTGGTGCGAGACCGTGCTGTTTTTGATGTGGGTGGGCATGTTCTTTGTCTGGGACAACCCGGTGAGCTGGGTGGTCGCCCTGGTCGTGATGGCTGCGACGTACTTTGTCGAGGTGCTGATCGACAACACCTTCGCGCGCAGCACTTGGCGCAGCTGCTTTAAGCTCGGATGGGGCGTGGCGCTGGTGTTTGGCCTGCTCAACCTTATGCCCATCCTCGTCGACGTGTTTATTTAGGAGGCGGCATCCATGGATCATAAAATGTCGCGCTCGCCGTGGGTTATTCATTACGACGGCTCGAGCTGCAACGGATGCGATATCGAGGTGCTGGCCTCGCTCACGCCACTGTTCGATGCGGAGCGCTTTGGCGTGGTCAACACCGGCAACCCCAAGCATGCGGACATCTTTTTGGTGACGGGGTCGGTCAATGCCCAGAACCTGCCCGTCGTGCGCCAGATCTACAACCAGATGCTCGAGCCCAAATGCGTGGTGGCGTGCGGCATCTGCGCGTGTTCGGGCGGCGTGTTCCGCGATGCCTACAACGTGATCGGCGGCGTGGACCGCGCGATTCCCGTGGACGTGTACGCGCCCGGGTGCGCCGTTCGTCCCGAGACCGTGATCGACGCCATTGTAGAGGCGTGCGGCATCCTGGACCAGAAGGAGGCCGTGATGCGTGCTGGCGGTGACCCGCTTACTGTGGGCGGCGCTGCTACCTGGGATGGTGGCGTTGAGCTGGGCGAGGACGGGTTTGTGGCTGCGGGGGCCGGTGACACGGCCGCTGGGACGCCCGTCGTGCCCGCCGCTGCAAAGGAGGCCGAGTAATGCAAAAGGCTATCTATACCACCGTCGGGATTGACGAGCTCCTGTCGCATGTCCAAGCGCTCAAGGGCGTCGGCGCGCGCTTTGTGCAGATGCACGCCGAGCGCTGTGTGGACGACGGATCGTATCGCCTGGTCTATACGTTTATCGACGTTCGTGCTACTCAGGAGCATATTGCGCAGGACGGCAGCTATGCGATTGAGAACCTGGTGGTTGAGGGCATCGACCAGTACCAAGAGATTCCGTCCATCAGCTCGTATTACCCCGCGGTGTTCCCGTTTGAAAATGAGGCCCACGACCTGTTTGGTCTCGTCATCACTGACATGCAGATCGACTTTAAGGGCTTTTTCTACCAGGTTTCGACTGCCGAGCCCATGAGCGTTATCACACCCGAGGTGAAGGCCGCGCGCGAGAAGGCCATGAAGGTTCGTGCCGCCGCCGAGGCCAAGGCGCGCAAGGCCGCGGCCGAAAAGGCCGCCGTTGCCGCTGCGGGGGAGCCCGCTGCGGGCGCCGGCGATGCCGCGGGCGCTGGCGATGCCGCGGGCGCTGCCGTCGCTCAGCCCGTTGCGGCTGCCGGCTCCGATGCTCAGCACGATGAGGCCGCTGCGAAGGCCGCGTTCAAGGCTGCCGAGATGGAGGCAAAGCTCGCCGCCATGGATCCCGAGAAAGCGGCCAAGGTCCGCGCGGCGCTTGCCGCTAAGGCCGCCCGCGACAAGCAGAAAAAGGAGGCGTAAGGTCCATGGCACATCGCTCCGTTATTCCGTTTGGCCCGCAGCACCCGGTGCTGCCCGAGCCGCTTCATCTGGACCTGGTGATCGAGGACGACCGCGTTATCGAGGCAATTCCGCAGATCGGCTTTGTGCACCGCGGACTCGAGAAGCTCACCGAAAAGCGCGACATGCATCAGTTTGGCTACATCGCCGAGCGCATCTGCGGCATCTGCGCCGTGGGCCACAGCTGCGGCTATGCCTGCGCCTGCGAGCGCATGCTCGACATCGAGGTGCCCGGCCGCGTGCAGTATATCCGCACCATTCTTCATGAGCTTTCGCGCATCCACTCTCATCTGCTGTGGCTGGGTCTGCTCGCCGATGCCTTTGGCTTCGAGGCATTGTTCTATCGTTCGTGGACCCTGCGCGAGCAGATTCTCAAGATTTTTGAGAGCACTTGCGGCGGCCGCGTGATTCTGTCGATTAACGAGATCGGCGGCCTTAAGCACGATATCGGGGACTCCGAGCTGACGGGTATTGTCCAGACGCTTGACGTCATGCGTCCCGACTACGAGGCCCTGGTGCATACGTTTTTGGATGACGACAGCTGCGGCGAGCGCCTGCATGGCGTGGGCGTGATCAGCAAGAAAGACGCGCTGGAGCTTTCGATGGTCGGTCCGTTCGGGCGCGCCTCGGGCGTGGATTACGACGTGCGCATGTTTGGCGACGGCGCCTATGCGGACCTGGCCGCGTTTGAGCCTATCGTTGCTAGCGATGGCGACTGCTATGCCCGCTGCCGGGTGCGTTGCGCCGAGGTCACGCAGGCCATGGACATCATCAAGGAGCTTGTCGGCAAGATTCCGCACGACGGCATCGGCGGGCGTACCAAGCTTACGCCGGCCGACGGCGCACGCGGCGAGGTTGTGATTGAGCAGCCGCGCGGCGAGGCGTATTACTATGTGCGCGGTAACGGTACCAAGAACCTGGACCGCTTCCGCGTGCGCACGCCGACGTCGCAAAACCTGGCGGGTCTGACGCATGCGCTGCAGGGCGTGCTCCTTGCCAACGTGCCCATGATTATCCTGACCATCGACCCCTGCATTAGCTGCACGGAAAGGTAGGCGCGGCATGAGTTTACTGACATTTGCCAAGACGGCCTTAGGTTCTATGGTCAAGCAGCCGGTCACGGTGCGCTATCCGCAGGAGAAGCTGACGGCACCCGAGCGCTTGCGCGGGCATATCGTCAACGACATGGACGTGTGCATCTGCTGCGGCATGTGCGCGCGCCGCTGCCCGGCGGGCGCGCTCGCGGTCGATCGCAAGGGCGGAACGTGGTCGATTGACCCGTATGCTTGCGTGGTGTGTGGCGAGTGCATCGAGAGCTGCCCCAAGCACTGCCTGACTATGGACACCGCCCGTACTCCAGTTGCGGCGGATAAGACTCCCACGGTAGAAACCAAGCCGGAGTAACGCGAAGACGGGGCCGATGGGGCAAAAATGCCCCACCGGCCCCGCGCTTAAACGCGCGGTTGTGCCGTCGCGAACAAGACTATGCCGGATTACGGGGCTGGATAGCGAATCCCCAACCATATCGAAAACCACGATAATAAAACCGCAGGTAGATTGCTTGCTGTTTTTCAAAAATAGGGGATATGGATGAGGGGCCCGACTTTAGCCCCGTAATCCGGCATAGTTTTGAAATG